>JAIROL010000243.1 GCA_031257565.1 Tannerella sp.
TTGATTCTATGGAAGAAATCAAAAAAGAAGTAAAAGCATGGGAAGATGCGAGAAACAATATGGATGCTAAAATAAATTGGCAATTTACGACAGAAAATGCGAGGATAAAATTACGCAGATTTTATCCGACATTTAAAGAGTGACATGACACTATATAAGAAATCTATTTCTTATTTTGTTTTTTCATTATTCAACGAATAATGCTAACTTTGCAGCTTCAAAATCATATTCTTATGGCAAAAAAAACAACGAAAAGCCTACCATATAAGGTAGCAGACGTCAAGTTGGCGGATTTCGGACGTAAAGAAATCGAAATCGCCGAACACGAAATGCCGGGTCTTATGGCAATACGCAAGAAGTATAACGGTGAAAAACCGCTAAAAGGAGCGCGCATTACCGGTTCATTGCACATGACTATCCAAACGGCCGTATTAATCGAAACGCTTGTGGATCTCGGCGCTGAAGTACGCTGGGCGAGTTGTAACATTTTCTCAACACAGGATCATGCAGCAGCAGCTATCGCAGAAGCCGGCGTTCCTGTTTTTGCATGGAAAGGAGAAACATTGGAGGAATATTGGCAGTGTACAGATCAGGCATTACGTTTCCCGGATGGTAAAGGACCGAATCTGATCGTTGACGATGGCGGCGACGCTTCATTGTTATTCCACAACGGTTATTTTGCCGAGAAAAATCCTGAACTACTTAAGAAAAAAGGTAATAATCAGGAAGAACAGATTGTCTTAAACACGTTGAAAAACATCTATGATGAAGATCCCAAACGCTGGCATCGTATGCTTGAAGAAATGAAAGGAATATCGGAAGAAACCACAACCGGCGTTCATCGTCTTTACCAGATGAAAGAACGTGGCGAACTTCTTGTTCCGGCTATTAATGTCAACGATTCCGTGACTAAATCAAAATTCGATAATCTTTATGGTTGTCGTGAATCATTGGCTGACGGTATCAAACGTGCAACCGATGTGATGATAGCCGGAAAAGTGGCTGTAGTTGCAGGATATGGCGATGTAGGTAAAGGTTGCGCACATTCTATGCGCTCTTACGGCGCCCGCGTACTTGTTACCGAAATAGACCCGATATGCGCCCTGCAGGCAGCCATGGAAGGATTTGAAGTGACTGTTATGGAAGACGCCGTTAAAGAAGGGAATATCTTCGTCACAACAACAGGAAACCGTGACGTCGTCACCATCGAACACATGAAAAAGATGAAAGATCAGGCGATTGTATGCAATATCGGACACTTTGATAATGAGATACAGGTTGAAAAACTAATCGCTTTCCCTCAAATAAAACATACGAATATCAAACCCCAGGTAGATAAATACACATTCCCTGACGGTCATTCCATTTTCCTGCTGGCAGAGGGACGCCTTGTAAATCTTGGCTGCGCGACCGGCCATCCGTCATTCGTAATGAGTAATTCATTTACAAATCAGACGCTAGCGCAAATTGACCTTTGGAAAAACAAATATGAAGCAGGCGTTTATCGTCTGCCAAAACATCTGGACGAAGAAGTTGCACGTCTGCATCTGGATCGTATCGGCGTTAAGTTAACCAAACTTACAAATGAACAGGCCGACTACGCAGGAGTTCCGGTTAATGGTCCTTATAAGGCTGATCATTACCGCTATTAATATTAAAAAATCCGGCTGACGTTTTTGACGTCGGCCGGAATATTACATACCCTATTTACGCACCCAGACATTTGTGATTTCGCCAAATACAATCTTATGATAATCATTCGCTT
This sequence comes from Tannerella sp., assembly GCA_031257565.1. Taxonomy (GTDB): domain Bacteria; phylum Bacteroidota; class Bacteroidia; order Bacteroidales; family Tannerellaceae; genus Tannerella. The sequence goes on from JAIROL010000243.1 coordinate 1,766, forward strand.
CCTTATGAGCGTCCATTACAAAATTGCGTCCTTCTTCCAAATAAAAATCATCGGGCGATACGGTTGTTACTTCAGTCAATTTACACTCTATAATAAGTTTGGCTTCTTTATACGCCATATTACCTGAAGGAGTCTGCACGGAAGACAATTTACTTTCTTTCATTTTATCGCTATCCCGTCCTGATTTTGTGCCAAAAAGCATGATATCGTCTTTATACTCATCATCAAAATAAGCCATTGTATAAGCCTGTTCCTTACGCATAAATTCAAGCGTATAACGGTTGGCCCGAAGAAAACACCAGGTTGCCGGTTTACTGAACAGAATCCCCATACCACCCCAACTTGCTACCATCGAATTATAATGTGAAGCAGTTCCTGCAGTAATAACTGTAAAATCCGAACCTACAAGCGTGAAAACATCTCCGGGTATATCTTTTGCTTCTATCGATTTGAATAACTCTTGAAAAGAACGCGCCTGAATTTCTTCACGACTTAATATCATACCGGCAGAGACTACAGCTTCATTCTCCTGCTCCTGTTCTGCTTTTTCACGATTGTTGTTCTTGTTATTACAACCTGAGCTAATAAGCGCTGTTAATATTAAAAATAAAATGACTGACTTTTCCATGTTGATACATTTTTATAATAATTAATAAATACATTCCAAATTACCGTTCCATATTCATTTATTTTTTCCCGTTTCTATCTCATTTGAAGATGCTTTTTGCTGCAATACGCGCGAATGTGGCGGAACGCCGTTCGTTAACCAGACATTCCCCCCGATAACGGAGTCATGTCCGATTGTAATACGTCCCAGAACCGTTGCGTTGGAGTAAATTACCACATTGTCCTCAATAATCGGATGACGTGGAATATTCTTCGGATTACCGCACTCATCCAGCACGAAATTTTTCGCGCCCAGCGTAACCCCTTTGTAAAGATGAACATGCTTGCCTATGATGGCTGTTTCTCCGATTACAACACCCGTTCCGTGATCTATACTGAAGTATTCTCCGATCTGCGCTCCGGGATGGAGATCTATACCTGTAGCCGAATGCGCCAACTCCGTAATGATACGCGGTAAAACAGGAATTCCCAATAACAATAATTCATGAGCCACGCGATAATGGATCATGGCCTGAATACTCGGATAACAGATGATGACTTCCCCCATACTTTTCGCTGCCGGATCATTATCGAACATCGCCTGTACATCAGTACAAAGCAGACGTTTTATTTCCGGCATTTTCTCAAGAAAAGACATTGCCAACAACTCCGCATCCCCCGCATTCAACACATCAGATTCACGTTCCGTAAAGAAAAGTAAACTGTTCCGGATTTGTTCGGTAAGCAAAGAATTCAATTTTTCCATTTGCATACCCGGATAATATTTTCGCGTACTTTCATTAGAACCTGCTTCGCTGAAAAACCCGGGAAAAACAATTTCTTTCACAAGGAAAATGAACTCTTTCAACTTCGCCATATTGGGCGATTGCCCATCTTTCTGTGGAATATTTTTATATTCATCGCACTCGCAGTCGTTTAAAGCCTCGATATTTTTCCGAATAAGATCTGCTAATTGAGTCATTTTCTAATTTTATTTCATTATACGGACAAAATTACATGAAAACCTTACGATCTCCAAGCGCGTGCAATGAAAAAAAGTTTTTTTATAGAGGAAAGGTAAACAAATTTTATATTATTCAACATCGCACCCCGGTATAATTGGCTTCGCTCATAATCAGCAAATCCCATATATACTTTGTTCGGGATAAACTTGCGAGATAAAAAGCAGAAAGCAGAAAGCAAATAAGAACCACAGGGCGGTTTGTAACGCCATCTTCCGACGGCCTCCTGCGTTCCTGCCTTCTGCTTTCTGCCGACATATCACAAAACCATGCCGCGTGCAGTATATGATACAAATGATCCCGTTGTCGGAGCGCTTTTCAGTTTTCGGGAAATTTCCATTGCGTATCATTAGTATGAGATATTTTCATGAGTTCTTCCAATTCTGCAACGATATCAGGATGAGATACCGCGATATCATTCGTTTCTCCCCGATCAACAGACAAATCATAAAGCTCTACCGTCGGATCGGATTTTATATTTTTACGAACAGCTTTCCAGTTCCCTTTTCTCACAGCCTGGCTGGAATTTTCATGAAATTCCCAATAAAAATAATCATGGCTGACTTTCCGTTTCTCTCCATTTAATTCCGGGAGAAAAGAGATTCCATCCAAACTTTCGGGAATTTCAGCTCCGGTCATCTCGCAAAATGTCGGAAGTACATCCCAGAAGGCGGAAGGCGTATCAATTGTTCGTCCAGATTGAATAACCTCGGGCCAGTAAGCAATCATCGGGACGCGGATACCGCCTTCATACAAGTCTCTTTTAATTCCGCGCAAACCACCGCCGCTGTTGAAGAATTCGGGATCAGCCCCGCCTTCTTTATGCGGGCCGTTGTCGGATGTGAAAATGAGCAACGTATTCCGATCGATTCCCAATTCTTCCAATAGTTGTCGGATACGTCCCACATCCCCGTCTAAGCGGGTAATCATTGCCGCGAACGCGGCGCGCGGATAGGGTTGCCCGCCGAATTCTCCTGCGTAATGTTGTCCCGAAGGCCATGGAGTCGGTTCGTCGTACATTCCTTTGAACTTATCTAATTCATCATCCGGAACAATCAGCTCGGCATGCGGAATCGTTACGGCAAGATAAAGAAAAAAAGGTTGATCTTTGTTTTCTGTGATAAACCGGGTCGCTTTTTCCATAAATAAATCTTCGGCGTAATATTTTTTCTCTTTCGGATCAATATTCAAGGTGATTTTTTTGTCATTCTCAAACATGAATTGGGGATAATAAAAGTGAGCGTGTCCCTGTCCGAGGTGTCCATAAAAATAATCAAATCCCTGGTTATTGGGATGTCCTTCAGTTCCGGGTCCGCCCAAACCCCATTTGCCGATACAGGCGGTAGTATAATCCTGTTCTTTAAGACATTCCGCGACGGTTTTGTATTTATCCGGCAACGCTGTGTTGTAAACTTCATCATCGATTCTCACAGAGTTGTTCCCACGAACAGGAGCATGTCCCGTATGAAGTCCCGTCATCAACGAACATCGCGATGGCGCGCTGACCGTACATCCTGCATAATGATTTGTAAACCTTAATCCTTGGGCGGCTAATGCATCCAGATTGGGCGTTGCAAATTTGGTTTGCCCATAGCAACTCAGATCGCCGTATCCTAAATCATCCGCGAGAATGTAGATGATATTGGTCTTGTTACTTTTGCCCGTTTTTGGTTTCTCTCCCGCGTGAGCAAGCGCCACGCTCGTCCCGCAAAGGGTTAAAATAAATGTTTGTTTTCCTGATCGTTTCACGTGTACATTGTTTATTTTTTAACATTAAGGAAACATGGAACTCACAGCATGTTCATAACTCTTTGGCGCAAGCCGTTTTGCATGTTCGTTTCACGTGTACATTGTTTATTTTTTAACATTAAGGTAACATGTCAGTTCTACGATATACGTCATAAACCCAATCTTTGTTGGAGTTCGTCCATTGTGTACCGGGTTGTTTTCCCGGTCTTAATTTCTTCTAAACCTTTCTTGATACGTTCCCGCGGTTCCGGGGAAAGTTCCAAATCATTATCAGGTATGTACGCCTGTTTCCGTCCTCTTTTAAGGATGATTTGCGCCCCATTGTCGGCAAGATCAAAATAGGCCTTTTGTTTTTCTCTAAACTCTCGGCTTGAAATTTCTATAACTTGTTCCATAATTGAAAAATTTAATGTGCGCCGATTTTGGTACAAATATAGCGTCTTTTTTTCATATAACCAAATCCCAATATTGAACTTTTGCCCGGGTAGGCGCTAACGAAGATGATAACTTATTTCTTTACATAGAAGGTGAAACCGGATATATGTATCAATTTCTTGATATAAAGCTAAGGCAGCTAAACGAATACTCTTCATCTCCTTATACCGGTAATACCCTTGACTTCATGTATGGAGTACAAATAGGTATTAGATATGATTATATTGCTTTGCATACAGGAATTTTCACATTCGACTCCCGGAATGCAATAAACAAACTAATTCCTAAACA
>JAIROL010000252.1 GCA_031257565.1 Tannerella sp.
CGGGGACAGTGGCTCTAAAGCCCAAAAGATTACAAAGAAAGACACCGTTTACCTGATCGGCCATGCCCACCAGGACATGAACTGGCTCTGGAAAACGGATGAAACCTTGAAAATGTGTCAGGACAACCTCCGCCAGGCGGTCGCCTTTATGGAAGAATTTCCCGACTATACGATGCTGCAAAGTCAGGCTGCCGTTTACCGGTTTGTGGAGCAGACCGACCCGAAGGTTTTTGAACGGGTCAAGAAATATGTCGCCGATGGCCGTTTCGAGCCGGTCGGTGGCATGTGGACCGAGGGCGACGCCAACCTCTCGTCGGGCGAAGCGCTTTGCCGCTCTTTCCTGCCGGCGCAGCGCTATTTCGGGCGGCATTTCGGGCGGACGGCGCGCGTAGGCTGGCTTCCCGACAATTTCGGGCATATCGCCCAGTTGCCGCAACTCCTCCGGCTGTCCGGCATGAATTACTTTTATCACATGCGCTGCAGTCCTTTCGACGGCTCTTACTGGTGGATTGGCCCCGATTCGACGAAAATCCTCTGTTATACGAACGAAGATTATAACGGCAGTGTACGCGACAACCTGAAGGATGAATTTGCCGTTTTCGCCCCCGGCAAACACCTCATCTTCCAGAGCATCGGCGAAGGCGACCACGGCGGAGGCCCGTCGCGGGCGGACATATACAAGGCGCGCGAACTGAACGTCGCGAAAGGACAGCCCGCTTTCCGGTTTGCGACCGCCGAACATTTCTTCAAACGCATGGAGCGCGAAATGGACGGCCGCCCGACGCATCGCGGCGAGATGCAATTTATCTTCGAAGGCTGCTATACCACCGTCCACGACACGAAAGAAGGAAACCGCAACGCCGAAAATACCCTTTATGCCGCCGAAATGCTCAACAGCCTCCGCTGGATGCAGGGCGGAACGTATCCCGCCGGCGACTTTCGCGAACTGTGGCAAACGCTCGCTTTCAATGAATTTCATGACATCTTGCCCGGCTCGGCTATTTATGAAGCCAATAAGGAAGCCCACGCCCGTTACATGGACATTCGGTGGAAAAGCGAAGCCCTGCGTAAGGCGGCTTTCCTGAACCTGGCCGACGGGATAAAATACCGCGACGGCTACGGACAGCCCGTTGTAGCCTTCAATTACCAGCCTTTTCAGCAAAAGAAAATAGTGGAAGCGACGGTCTATTCATACGAACGTCCCGCCGGCGTCGAAGAAAATCACTGGGGTAACTACTACGGGGCGGAAAACATTCGCCCGGTGGACAAGGGGCAGGGTAACGTTGCCACGGCGCTTGTCCGCGACGGCAACGGGAAAACCTTTCCGGCGCAGATTGTCTGGTCGAAGAAGACGCCCCCGCTATGGGAATCGAAGATACGCTTCGTCGTGGACGACATGCCGGCCGGCGGTTATCGGGTATTTTATGTGGACGTCAGCCGGACGGGCGAATACAACGATGCGATTCCCTTCGACGGCAATACGTTCGAGACCGACTGCTATCGGGTGCGTTTCGATATGCAAACCGGCGGCATCGTCGGCCTGCTGGACAAGCGTACCGGCAAGGAATATGTCCGTGCGGGCGAAGAATTGAACAAACTGAAGATTTTCCTCGAGGACAAAGGCGGCGAAATGAAAGCGTGGTGGCTCAACAAGATTCAAAAAGAAGAATTTGTGACCGGCGTGAAAAGCGTTCGCGTGGTTGAGCGCGGCCCCGTACGCGCCTGCGTCGAGACCGTCAAGACGTGGGGCCGGTCGCGCTTCATCATCCGGACATACCTCTACCGCTCGCATCCGCGCATCGAATACGACATGGAAACGCACTGGCTCGAAACAGGCAGCGATTCGACCGATGCGCCGATGCTCCGCGCCCTCTTCCCGCTCGCCCTGCAGAATCCGCAGTTCATCTGCCATACGCCCTTTTATGCCGCCGACAGGACTCGGACACATTCCTTCGGCGAACATAACGGTAGCGCCGAACACGGTCGCGAACGGAACGACGGACAGGAAGTACCCGCCCGGAATTGGGTCGATCTGAGCGACGGAACAACGGGAATATCTCTTCTGAACACATCAAAATACGGGCATTCGTATAAAGACGGCGACCTTCGCCTCACGTTGATGCGTTCCGCAGGCGCCCCGGATATTTATCCCAATATCGGCAAATTTAACATCCGGTACGCGCTCTATCCGCACGCTGGCGGCCTGTCGAGCGAAGTATGGGCGGAAGGCGAAGATTTCAATATCCCCGTTTATGCCGCCGAACCCCTCTCTCTGTCGCTTGGCGGTCGCGAAGCGACGCGACCCGAAGAGGCTTCGTTTGTTTCCGTTGCCCCCGCTAATGTGGCGCTTTCCGGCATGAAACAGTCGGAAGACGGCGATGAACTGGTTGTCAGGATATTTGAGACGGAGGGCAAACCGACGGTTGCAACCGTCCGGATTCCGACGCTCGACGCCGGCGCTGTCCGCAGGCTCGATTTGACGGAACATCCGCTTGCCGGCGCCGATAAGCCCGAATGGCGGAACGGGCAGTTGACGCTCGCGCTCAAACCGCATGAGATCGCTACGATAGGCATTAAAATTAAGGATTAAGGAGCTGTCAATAAATAAATATGTCAAATTATATTTATAACAAATTATCATATAGCAAATTAATATAAAGATAAGATGTATTTATTATTAGACAGCTACTAAGGAGCTAAGAAACAGAGAATAAACGATGGCGCCGGATTGCTTCGTACCTTATAATGACGCTTTTTGCAAACAACGAAGCGTCATTGCATTTATGCTTTTGAGAATCAAAACGATTCCTCGCAATGACGGGGTGTGTTTGCCGTCATTGCGAGGAACGAAGCAATCCGGATTCAGGATATTTTATAACACTAAACGGATATGAATAATAAAATTGTTTCAAAACGGGAATTATTGCGTTATGTGGGCGACCACAGTCAATTGTTCGACGTCAAACCTTACACGATGACCGGCGGTCGCGCCAACGGCGTCCGCGCTTTTGACGTCCGTAACGGTTCGGGTCTCGAATTTACCGTCCTGCAAGACCGCTGCCTCGATATTTCCGCTTTATCGTTTAGAGGCGTGAATTGCAGCTATCTGAGTAAGACGGGCGTCGTTTCGCCTTATTACTACGAGAAGGACGAAAACGGATTTCTGCGCAACTTCTACTCCGGAATGTTAACCACCTGCGGTTTGCGGAATGTGGGACCTCCCTGCGTCGATGGCGTCGAAACGTTCACGCAGCACGGCCGGATATCCAATATTGCCGCCGAGAATGTCGGCGTCTGCATGGAATGGGGTAATCATCCGGCTGCGTCGAGCATCGGAGGCGCGAGGGCCGATAACGCTTTCGACGCCGGCGATAATCTTGCTACGATGATCATTCGCGGCACGATGCGCGAAGCGTGCGTCTTCGGCGAAAATCTGCTCTTGCATCGCAGTATTACCTGCCGATATGGAGAAAAAAAAATCCGGATTTATAATACGGTCGAAAACGCCGGTTTCCGCCGCGAAGCGTTGATGCTTCTTTTTCATTTCAACATCGGTTATCCGCTGCTCGACGAAAATGCGTATCTGGTTGTCCCCTCGACAAAAGTAACGCCGCGCGACGCCGAAGCCGAGACAGGGACAGAGACATGGAATCGTTGCCGGAAGCCTGCGCCCGGTTATCGCGAACAGGTCTTTTATCACGATTTGCAGGCAGATGATGACGGACATACTTCCGTAGCCCTGATAAATGAAACATTGAACTTAGGAATTGCCTTGCATTTCAACAGTAACCGGCTGTCTCGTTTCACCCAATGGAAACAGATGGGCGAAGGGGAATATGTGATGGGGCTTGAACCGTGCAACTGTTTTGTCGATGGACGGACAGCCCCGCGCAACAGGAGCGTAATCGACTCGCTTGAACCGGGAGAAACGCGCGACTTTGATATTGCGCTCGAAATATTGGACGGAACAGATGAAATCCGTCATTTTGAGCGGCGATGGTAAAAAAAACGGATTATTAATTTATACAAAAAATGAAATGAAGAAGAGTGATTATTCCATATCAAAAATATTACCCGTCCTTTTCGGTTTTTTTATCATGGGAGTCGTGGATTTGACGGGAACGGCCATCAATTATGTGAAAGTTGATTTCGAACTGAATGACACGATGGCTAATTTGCTGTCCCTTTCCTGCTTTTTCTGGTTTCTTGCATTATCGGTTCCTACCGGTATCCTGATGAACCGTATCGGTCGGAAAAATACGGTATTAGTCAGTTTTATGTTTACGCTGGCAGGTTTGCTGCTGCCTTTCTTTGCGTATAATTTTATTTCGATTATCGTAGCTTTCACCCTGATAGGGATTGGGAATACGATTATTCAGGTAGCCTTGAATCCGCTGGTGTCGAACGTTGTCTCGAAGGAAAAACTGACGGGTTCGCTTACGATGGGTCAGTTCATCAAAGCCCTCGCCTCGTGGCTGGGACCGAATGTAGCCGCATGGATGGCTGCCGCCACGCTGGGCTGGAAATACGTTTTCCCCGTATTCGCCGGGATAACCCTGCTGGCTGCCTGCTGGCTCCGGATTACCCGCATCGACGAAGAAGACGGCGGGAAAAAGACAACCTCTTTCCTCGCCACATTCTCCCTGCTGAAAGATACCAAAATCCTGCTTTTCTTCATCGGTATCCTGATACTTGTAGGCGTCGACGTCGGAATTAATGCGACCCTTCCGAAGTATATCCTGGAAAAATGCCCGGATGTGACGTCCGTTCCGGAAGCCGACCGGTTGAAAAGTTATTTCTATTTTATCGTTCGCGCCATCGGGGCTTTTGCCGGGGGCATACTGTTGCTAAAGATACCGGAACACAAGTTTTATGCGGTCAGCGCATGCCTTTCGCTGGTCGGACTTGTGTTGATTCTTTTTGCCGGCTCGCTGTGGAATATCCTCGCTTGCGTGGTTCTTATCGCCCTGGGATATTCCAACCTGTTTGCCATCATTTTCTCCAAGGCGCTCAAACACATTCCCGAAAAGGCAAATGAAGTGTCATCGTTGCTTATCGTCGGCGTTTCGGGCGGGATATTGGCATTGTTGCTCGGCGTCGTGTCGGACGTCTTCGGCGCTCAGTGGGCAGCCGTTTCAATCCTTACCGTGATGTGGCTCTATATCGTGTGGTTAATCAAACCAATAAACAATTCAAAATAAGTAGATTAAAAAATGAAACGAAGTGAAATTAATCAAATTATCCGCGACGCCAAGGAGTTTATGGCGTCCAAACAGTTTATCCTCCCGCCGTGGGCCTATTGGGGCGTAGAAGATTGGAAAAACAACCGTAAGGCAGCTGCCGAAGTGATAGACAACATGCTCGGATGGGACATCACCGACTTCGGATCGGGCGATTTCTACCGGTGCGGTCTGTTCCTCTTTACGCTCCGCAACGGCAAGTATAAGGTGGACAGGAAGCCTTATGCCGAAAAAATAATGATTGTGGAAGAAAATCAGGAGACGCCGATGCACTACCACTGGTCGAAGATGGAAGACATCATCTGTCGTGCAGGCGGCAACCTGGTGATCGAACTCTACAACTCGACGGCAGACGGCAAATTAGACGCGACGCCGGTCACAGTCAAGGTAGATGGCATAGTCCGGGAAGTAGAGCCGGGCGGAAAAATCATCCTGACGCCGGGCGAAAGCATCTGCCTCGAACAGGGCGTATACCACCGCTTCTATGGGGAAGAAGGTCGGGGGACCGTGCTGGCAGGCGAAGTCAGCGCAGTGAACGACGACGCTAACGACAACTGCTTCCTTGAACCTGTCGGACGCTTCCCCGTCGTCGACGAGGACGAGCCGCCGGTTCATCTTCTTATGTCGGATTATCAAAATTTTCTGTGAACCATGAGTAGGAAGATGATCGTATCGGGAGTCGGTTGCTGTCTGGTCGACCGGCTCTACAACCATTTGTCGTTCGATTCGGATGTGTTTACCCCGTTTCTGACCCGTACGAAAGGCGACGGCGGACTGGCGCCCGGTCGGCTTGTTTTCAAGGAAGAGTTTGATCGGTTTGCGGGTGTGGATTTCCTCCGGACGCTGCCTCGGTTGACGTCCGGCCGGCAGGCGGCGACAATGAACGTCGGCGGCCCCTGCATTGTGGCGCTGATCCATGCCGCCCAGTTGTCCGGCGATGCGGCGACTTGTCGTTTTTACGGATGTCGCGGCGACGATGAAGACGGGCGTTTCCTGCGCTCCGCCTTGAAGAAAACGCCTGTCGACACGACCGCCTTTCGCCTTGAAAAAGGGGATGTTACAGCCTCGACAATCGTTCTGTCCGACCCGGATTATGATAATGGCAACGGCGAGCGTGCGTTTATCAACACCATCGGCGCATCGTGGAAATATCGTCCCGACGAACTGGACGACGCCTTCTTCGCTTCGGATGCGGTCGTCTTCGGAGGCACGGCGCTTGTGCCGCAAATTCATGATGCATTGACGGAACTGCTCGCCTGCGCCAAGGCGCGGGGTTGTTTCACAATCGTAAATACCGTATTCGACTTCCGAAACGAAAAAGCGCACCCCGACCGGAAATGGCCGCTCGGGAAAAGCGACGACAGCTACCGCCACATCGACCTGCTGATAACCGACCACGAGGAGGCCCTCCGCCTGAGCGGGACGAACTCGACCGCCGGAGCGCTGGCGTTCTTCAAGTCGAACGACGTCGGCGCCGCCGTCGTCACGAACGGCGTCCGCGACGTTTGCGTCTATTCTTCGGGAAAACGTTTTGCCGGAATAGAAACTGCGCTTCCCGTTTCCGACGCTGTCGCCGGAGAACTTAAAAAAGGAAGCGCCGGCGACACGACAGGTTGCGGGGATAATTTTGCCGGCGGCGTTATAGCATCGACAGTCGCTCAAATCAGGCAGGGGAACGAACGGTTGGATTTGGTCGAAGCCTGCCGTTGGGGAATCATATCGGGAGGATTTACCTGTTTTTATACGGGCGGTACGTGGTTTGAAAAATATCCGGGCGAGAAAAGCAAGCTCCTTGCCCCTTACTACGAAAAGTATGTAAATCAAACCGTTCATGCAAAATAAATCCATTCTTATTTTTGGAGGCGGAAAAATCGGACGTTCGTTCATCGGTCAACTTTTTGGTCGTGCGGGATACGAAATTATCTTTTCCGACGTGGACGAAAACCTGATTGACGCGCTGAACGACCGTCGTTCCTATCCGGTTGTTATCAAAAGCGATGCCGGCGACGAGATACTGGAAGTAGGCAACGTCCGCGCCGTCTTCGGTTCGGAAGAGAACGTCGTCCGCGAAGTGTCGCAGGCGTCAATAATCGCTACGTCTGTCGGGAAAAATGTGCTGGGGAAAATCGCGCCGCTTATGGCGAAAGGTTTGCTGGCGCGGTATGAGAAAACCCCCGCATCGGCAGTAGACGTCCTTATTGCCGAAAACATGCGCTCGGCGTCGTCGTTCATGCGCGAAGAGCTCTTGAAACGCCTGCCTCCCGCTTTTCCCCTCGATTCATTCGTCGGGCTGGTCGAGACAAGCATCGGCAAGATGACGCCGCTCATGACGCAGGCAGACATGGCGAAAGACCCGCTCGCCGTTTTCACCGAGCCTTACAACACGCTGATTCTCGACCGCGCCGCCTTTCGTACTCCCATCCCGGAGGTACAGGGTCTTGCGCCGAAAGAAAATATTGCCGCATGGGTCGACCGCAAAGCTTTCATCCACAATCTGGGTCATGCCGCAGTCGCCTATTACGGAAATCGCAGGCGCCCCTGCGCAACGTACATTTACGAAGCGTTGGAAGACCCTGAATGTTATGATTTTGCACGCGCCGTCATGCGGCAGTCTGCGGAAATCCTGCTTGCCGAATATCCGTCCGACTTCACGCGGCAGTCCCTCGAATCGCATATAGACGACCTGCTTTCCCGTTTTCAAAACAAAGCGCTGAAAGACACCCTCTACCGTGTCGGTCAAGACCGTATCCGCAAACTCGGTCCCGACGACCGTTTCATGGGCGCCATCCGCCTCGCTCAAAAACACAATAAAGATTATTCGCTTATATTCGAAGCCATGACGTATGCTTTCACTTTCACAGCAACCGACGAAAACGGGAACCGCTCCCAGCCGGACATGCTCTTTGACGAATACCTCCGGAAAGGAAAGGATTATGTATTACGGCATGTTTGCAGGATGGATACGGACGGGGAATTGCAGTTCGGACAAAATAATTTACCCCATCTTGGCAACATAGATACTAACGAAGGTTAAAATTCAGTTAAAAGTAGGCGTTTTGTCAGGGCGAATTGTTAAATTCGTTTGTTAGAAGCGTTGTAGTGCAGGTTAAATCCGTAAATTTCGTTTTATAATGCTATATGTTTGATAGATAGATAGATAGATAGATAGTCAAAAAATTGATGTAAAAATAGTTGGACGGTATAATAATTTGTATTTACTTTGTCATGAAAAAATGATTTTCCGAAAGATCCAATCGGGGATTTCTATCCTTTGGCAAAGTCAAAAAGTAATAAAAGAGTTATTAGAAGTCCCCTAATTATAAAATTACAGAAATATAAAAAAGAAATTTTTTTATGGTATAGCTGTATTAGTAACCGCAACAGTAGCTACATGGAATGTGAACTTAGGTAAGAGTGATGAATTGTCGGATGTTTTTTTGGCCAATGTGGAAGCATTGGCACAAGAAAGCGGAAGTCGTTATTCTTGTTCTGCTTCAGCAAATTGTTATTATGGATCCCAAGTAGAGGGGAGTGTATCTTGTACAGGAACAACTACTTGTGTAAGTGGATTTGAATATGTTAGATGTGATGGAAAAACCAGTAAATGTGAATAGTTTTGTTTTATTCTTTTTCGTTTTGTTTTTGTTTGGGATGGTTGCTTGTTCTCCTAATAGAAAGAACGCTGGAGAAATTGAAAATAGGACGCTTTCGCTCGACGCCACTTTCAGTGAGTTAAGTGATTCTTCTTTTGTTCCGGTACGAATCATGTGTATGAATGTAAATAATGACAATATCTATTTTTCTGATTATTCGGAAGGCATTGTGATCTTGGATAATTCTTATAATGTAAAGGAAAGAATCGGAAGAATGGGAGAAGGGCCGGGGGAGTTCTTGGGCGCCGCTCATTTTTATGTAGGAAAAGGAGATTCTATCTATATTCTTAACGAAGGGAAACATGCAATAGAACTTTTTGTAAAAGGAGAACATCAGAAGCATATCCGCTATCCTGATCATGCTTCATTAACCAATTGTACACGTTTTTTTTCCGAAAACCAATTAATTTTTCATTCGGTTATTTCAGACAGTCTTCCTGTTATTGCTTTTGACAATTAATCTAATATACAGATACTTATGGGCAAATACACCGATTGGGATCAGCCGGATTTCAAACTTCATTCCGCACGGCATGTGTTGAAAGGCGAGCAATCATTTTTTATTATAGGGTGTACTCTCCCTGTTTTTCAAGCATATTCTTTTGACGGAAAGCGAATAATGGAATATGATTTAAGAGAAATACGGGAAATCGGCAAAGCTGTAAAAAGCTATAATAGACAGCCTCAAATACCTACAACTTAATTTAAACGACATTGATACCGGTTTTAAGTTCCATCATTAAGGATTTGAAGAATAAACATAATTAAATCTTCCGCAGGGAGCCGTATCCCCGTTTACATAAAAGTCCATAATATTACCTTCTTCCTGCATATTATCGTTCCATTTGAACTCTATATCGACTTCTTTTCCGTCAAGTTCAAGCCATTTACGAGGAATAGTTATCACTAAAATATTATTTTTAACCGCATATTCACATTCGGACATATTGTCCCACATCCATTTTCCTTTATAGTTTTTCTCTAAAACCACACGGTTATTTTTGGGATTTACCCGATTAACAATAAAATCATATCCGTTCCATCCGGTTGATTTATCCCTATCGGTGTCGATATAAAGCATCATCCAGTTTTTATCGGTTGGTGCAGTCAATTTACCGGCAGTCTCAACATAAAAATAAACATTATCTTTATCCCTTGCTACCTTTGCGCCAACAATATCATTACGTCCGGAACTGTTCGTGTAGTATTTGTCATATCGCCCACGTGCATCACGATGAATGGTATTCCCTTTGTACGATGTGTAACAGGGTTTTACATCATTCCAGTCTTCCGGTTTATTGATATTTATCGTCTTAGCCGCAGACGCTTTTTCCTGCTTATCCATGCCTTTGAACTTACGAACCTTATCAATAAGCTGAAAGTAATAAACATCCCCTTTATCACCCCACCCTTTGTTGGGTTCTATATCCCGACTGCATTCCCAGTTATATTGGTCAACAAAAGAAAAAGGATCTCCCGTCCAACTATGTTCTGGTAGCCACATACCGGCAGTAAACTCATTCCATCCGGTTACGAATACAAGTTCAGGGTCTAATTCAAAGGCCCTGTCCCATTGCTCCGAAAAATTCCATCCGTATAAATAGCTATCCACACGAGGATCAAAGCCTTCACGAACAGTAAAACTCCTGCCATAAGCATCTTTCAGGTTGAAAGCGCTACAATGTCCTTTGCTTGCCGGATTAGCGTTCTGAGCGATGCCAACTGGCGCTTGTTCGAACTTTTCATCTGCTCCTTTTACATATCCGTGCTGCGGATAGACTTCAAGCCATCCCCATTGATCATTGCGTGTCGGGCCATTAACATAATCAGGCTGACCGGGGCGGAATGTAAAAAAAGCCGCAATCTCTTTATCGATTTTGGAATCGGACAGATTATCAGGATATCCCATTATACAGGGTTTCCCTTTCCAGATAAACCACAGGTTTTCATAACGTTTAGGTTTATATACATCATTATATAATTGACGAAGCGAAACAAGCGAATGAGGAACCGGACCAAAAGGAAGCATAAAAGCTATTTTTGGTACTTTAACGCCATCTTTTTGTGCCTGATCCCATGTTTCCATCAACGCTTCGTAAGATTCCTGCCATGTAAGGCTTCCATTAGTACAGTCAAAAAACACCGCGTCTACACCTGCGTCGGCAAGCATTTCCGCATGTTTACGCAAAACCCACTTATCCGTTGTTTTATAATAACCAAACAATGGTTCTTCCCAAAAGAAAAATCCCGGTTTCTTATCTCCCCAAGCCGGATGATTATAGTCTTTCATTGCTTCGGGATATTGACGGACAATCTCGGTGATATTTTTATTTTGATATGTAGTATCATCGTTTCCCTGATGCCATGTCCAGTAAAACATGGCAACAAATTTATTTTCCCGTTTATCTGCCGCTTCGTCATATTCACGGACTTTACGACCAAGCGCATCTGTTGCTGCCCAATGATCGCTATTAACAGGCTTTTGACCTGTAACAGTTAATACAAAACCAAAACATAACAACAAGCAAAATAAAATTTTAATTCTTCCCATAGTATTTCTTTTATATAATTAATTCAAAAAAGTATAGTTTTCATTTCTTGATTGGTAACCAGGTACAAATCTTTTTTCCTCCCCAGCCGTTAACAGAAGCAAAATCTATCATACGGATTTCGCCATCCGTAGTAGGTACTAAAAATTCCATCCGGGTAGTAGTCAAAGTCGGATTAACGGCTTTTACTTTTACAAAACCATTTTCACCTGTAACAACTTGAACCGGTTGATTGTAGGCAGCGTCGGTATTTTCATCCCTTGCTAAAACAATGGGACCATAAATAACAGCCTTAAAATCATCTCCTTTCCTATTACTTCCTTTTGGCGCATCCGTCAAATGACATTTCATATCGAATTTCACTTCTATTTTATCCCCCTTTTCCCATTCTCTTTCAAGTTTCAGATAATCGCCGGAAGTCACCTTTTTAACTTTTTTGCCGTTTACCTTAACAACCGTATTACTACTCCAGTAAGGTATCCTAAGACGGATTACCATGTGTTCGGATGCATCCGGCGAGACTTTTATATCGACTTTATCCGATAAAGGGAAATTTGTTTCTACGTCAAGTTTCATCTGTTTACCGGCAGGTGTAGTAACAGATGACGTCAAAGCGTTATAAAGATTAACGACAGGCCCTTCTTTCGAATTCATCACCGCTACAAAGGGGATATAAGCCAATCCCATTGGTCCGTTCAAATTGCAACATGTAACCGGTTTTCCTCCAAAATCCCAACCCCATCCCCGGTTTGTAACTTTTTCCCCATTGAACAGGTTAACGTAGCTGAATCCGTCACCCTCAGGTTTCATCGCGCCCAACAATCCGTTATAAATATATCGTTCTATCTCATCCATTGCGGAAGATTCACCGGTAAGGCGTAAAATTTGACTACAAAACTTCATCCATGTTACACCCGTACATGTCTCCATCATACGCGTAATATCCGGATTTGTCTGCTCCAAAGCCGTATTACCCCACGCTTCACCCTGAACTTGCGGATGATACGGTTGATTAGCTCCTCCATTTCCAACGATTGTTATTTCTTTCATCCTGATATTATTATAATAATTCAATAAAATCCGTTTAATCGCAGGATCTCCGGTTATCCGATAATATTCAACCAATCCTTCAAACAAGGATGTCATTTCATAAGCTTTCGGGTAATGACCTGCCATTTGGTAGGGTTCAACATTCTCGAACGCTTTTTCAAAAACATTAAAATGCTTCGTTCCCCCCGATTCATAGATATAAGCAGCAAAATTCAAATAACGTTTTTCCCCTGTATGTTTGTACAAACGCATAAAAGGCTCAAGTAGCGTACTCGATTCTATGTGACATTCTTCAAATCCGACATTGGTAGCGCTCCATCCCACATCAATTATTTCTGTTTTAGGTTCATGTCCTACTATGGAAATAATATTATCAGCCTGTTTTTTAAGAGCTTCAAGCACAACGGGATCTTTATTTACCCATTGATAATATTCATCAAGACCAAGCATGACATATTTACGCTCCCACAATTCGCTTTGCTCGGGTTGTTTGTCTATTTCGACACAACTAATGCTCCCGTTTTCACGTTGCGTAGAAATAAGGTCTTTAACTGTCCCGTCCATTATCCGTTTCAGTTCGGGATCTTGAGTATACCGGTAAAACATACAACCCGAACGTACAGCTTTCCCCCACATCTCACCAAGGGCAAATTGAGGTCTGCCGTGCCGAAAGAAATCAACAAATTTATCATAAGGCAACCCACCTTTATTCCAATGATCAATGGAATTACGGATATCGTCATCCAGAAAATTCGTTAAGTGAACGCTACCGGCAGGCAAGGGAATAAAGGCATCCGCATTTTCTCCCGTTGTAACATGAGAAGACTGTGCTACTGTTCCAAAAACGAAAAACATGATGTTAGCCAATAAAAATAATAAATTTTTCATCTTCAAATTATTTTTTATTATTTAATCAATTTATCCTTAAGTCCGCTCCAAAAGTCCTAATTCCCTCATTTTCACCTCGCCTGTAAGGATTATTTTTAAAGAAAAGGCTTATCGTAGCGGATTTATTTTTCTTTTTTCCAAATAAAACGATAATTAAACCGCCTGTTTGGCGCAGTGTCCCCATCCGTACAAAAAGAGATTGGGTCTTTCAACTCCGCAGGATTATCACTCCATTTAAAATCAAAGACAAATGATTTATTGTTAAGACCTAACTCTTTCAGAGGTATGGATAACTCCATTTTGTTGCTCTTTACTATATAATTAAGCTTACTTACCGGAATCCAGTCTTTTTTATTTGTGTCATAACGCATCAATCCGGTTAGCTTGTTGTCAACAACATTTTTATTAATAATATAATCGTACCCAAACCAGCCTGTTTCCGAGCTATTATCGGCGTCGATGAATAATAACATCCAGTTCTTACCTGTAGAAGAGGTCATCTTATCCGCTGTTTCAACGTAAAAGTATAAATTCTTCTTATCAACCGCAACTTTGGAAATGATGATATCATTACGGCCCGATGTATTGACATATTGCAAACCGGCATACCCTTTTGCATCACGATGGGTTATATCTCCTTTCGTATCCCTGAATGCAGTTTGCACGACGCTCCAATCGTCGAAATTCCCGTCTAATTTAACAGTATTATATCCTTTATTTTCAGGTATGGGTCGAACACCCTTATAACGACGGATATTCTGAGCCATCTGCATGTAATAATTATCGGTATATCCATCTCTCATCGGATGAATGCAACGGTTAAATTCCGAATTATATTGATCTACAAAGAAAAAAGGATTATCCCTGCCGAGCCAGGGGGTTGTTTCTTTATTATCGGGTTGATATTTACCTGCCGTCCATTCATTCCAGTCATTGATATAGAGAAACTCGGGATTACATGCTATTGCTTCATCCCATCGTTCCTGAAAATATATACCATAACCCTCCGGGTTTTCAACCGTTTTCCCAAGCCATGGCACATACGTATGAACGGGAAGATCATATTCATTTAATTCGGGTTGCCCTGCATTTCTTGACCATGATTTTCCGACGCCCATATTTTCTTTTGTCATCGTCACGGGATGTTGAGCCGGTGTAACTGCTGCCTGTTCACGTTTTCCATTATGTGTTGACAATAATTCTTCCGGTTTCAATGATTTAACTTTCTGTTCTGCCATACTATACCCAAAACTCCAGTTATCTTCAGTTCCTATAAAGCGGGAACCTGCCCATTCATAATATCCCCACCACATCGTCCTGAGTGTAAAAAAATCCTTAACCTCATTTGTATAATCAGTAAGATTTTTTTGTGTATAATCAGGATCCAAATAATGCGTATGATTCTTATCTGTCACAGCCTTTTCATCATAATTCGGATTCGGATTTTCTACCCATCCTCCACTTGCGTTATGCTTAGGATCTTTGTTATGCAGCAGTAGCGGTTTGCCGTCCCAGTAAAACCACAAATCGGAATATTTATTTTCTTTATAAATACGGTTAAACAAGTCTTGAACGACAGTCAAGACCGGTCCGTTAAAAGCCCAAAAACAAAATCCGGGAATTTTATTTCCTTCTGCTTTCATCTTCCGCATTGTTGAAAAAAGAACATCCCATTCATCCCAATATCTAACAGCGTTGGTAACATCCATAATCAAAACATCGACGCCTGCATCGGCAAGCATTGAAATATCTTTACGAATAACCCATTCATCCTGACTCAGGAAATACCCCATTTCGGGCTCGCCCCAATGATAGGAATTATCAGTCCACAACGGATGATTAGCATCAAACCTGGCTTTCGGATCTTTAAGCAGAATTTTTGTTACATCCGATTCATAGGGACTTTTCTTATCAAACAAGTTTTGAGTATGCCAGGTGATATAAAAAATCCCGACAACCCTCCTTTGATCGTTTTTAATAGCGCCAACCGAATCGATATCCGGCATTTTACGCCCGATTCCATCGGTAGCTACCCAAGTATCCGGCTCTATGTCAATATAATAATTATCCTTATCTTGTTGTGCCGAAACAACAGATAGGGAGATAAAACAAATTACAAATATTACTAAATGAACAGTAAAAAAACGTCTCTTTATCATTGTAAATATTATTAAATTAATTTAAATTCCTTACTCATTCTTTGCATTTTAGTTTCATATCAGAGGTGTATTACATCTATTTTTACGCATACCAGTATAAATATCACCT
The DNA here is from genome assembly GCA_031257565.1 of Tannerella sp. Lineage (GTDB taxonomy): Bacteria > Bacteroidota > Bacteroidia > Bacteroidales > Tannerellaceae > Tannerella. The sequence continues at coordinate 15,649 of JAIROL010000252.1, forward strand.
GTTTTCTTCACTATTGGAATATTTATTAGTATTGATAATCCCAGTAATAAAAAGCTAATTGAAGGAGTTACTGAAAAATTGTTCATAACCGAATATTTTGATATGCGTTTTGCATGGAGTTCCCCGATGCTGTATTGGTATAATAGACAATTTTTCGGAGGATTATACCCCTGATCCTGCAACGACTTTATAGCCTTCATTAACGATTCGGATTGTTTTTCGTAGACGATATTGTTGGTGGCATCCAACACGAGAAAATCAACACCGGCATCCGGATATTGGTATTCACAAATCGTATCAGGTTCCAAACAAGCGCCTTCCGACCATTCATTCCATGCATTTATCGTAATGATTTCAGGTTCGATTTGGTTTTTATCGACATGTTCTTTTGCTTTAACAAGGTATTTACGGAGTTTCCCCGGTATTGAATTATTGATATAACCGGCAGTAAAAAATGTAAACCTCGGATTAGCATCCCGACTTATTGTCACATTGGGATAATAAGTCATCGAAAAATCATCTTTAAATAAAAAATGTAAATTCAAATGTTTCATGATGTTATCATTTTATATATGTATATATTGTGAATAATTTTCAATGTAAAGGTATGAAAAATAATTCATGGTTCATAATTGACTGCGTTGATCTTCGATTCATAGTTCATAACTAAATTACGTTTATAGTTAAAATCACCACTTTATCTCGACCCATCTAGTGTTCCACATCCCCCAGGAGCCTATTCCATATGCATAAGATAAATATTGTTGAACAGCCGGTTTTATATGTCCTTGCCGATCACCGCTCCATCCGCAGTTGTGTATCCCGGGCATAAGATTGTTCCGGATTTCCGCAATTTTTTTAAATGTAATACCATCATCAGACTGCCAAAGAACAAGGTATCCTTGCTCCGTCATTCTTGAAGCTGTATTGATTGCATAAAATTTACCGGTATCTTCTTTATATTTCACATCACTATGATCAGCTCCGTCAATTGCGCTTTTATCCATTGCTACTCCATGATATTCGAGATTTTTCGGCCAATCGGGGTCTTTGGCGGAAACTGTCGCAACACGAGTAGCAAAAGTACCGTCATTCCATGTATAATAAAAATACACAATATCGTTTAATACGACCATCGACGGTTCTCCTGCCCCGAAGTATTCCGGATCACCATCATAACGAATCACAGGCTTCGTATCTGTTCCCCATGTATCACCATCCCATTTTTCCCAAGGACCGTAAGGTGTTTTACCGCGTGCAACATAAACATTATTTTGAGTCCCGGCTATATTTTCCGTTGATGTGTAGCCGATATAATAATATCCATTCCAGAAAGCAACGCCCGGATCGCATACGGAATAATGATCGGAAGTAAATTCGGTGGGTAAAAGAGCCATCATATCTTCCGACCATGTTTTTCCTCCATCGGTAGAATGCCTGTAGGACGCTTGATCCCAAAACACGTCATCACTTGCCGGATTTTCAGACCAGGCGGCATTCCAATTTTCACCATTTAAAACAACGCCGTTTTTATAACTTATTACATTATCAACCGCTCCCTGCGACAACCAGACTCCGGATTGTTCCGTTAACCCTTCGGACAATACCCATAAGTAAGCGCCTGCCGGAAACTTATCATCATTGCTGACGCCCAATTTGCTCCCGTCTTTATAGTCTTTAAATTTTCCGGTTGCAACAGGCGATTGTTTTATAACATCCGCATATGACATCTTATCATCATCCCAGCGATATAGGTTGAAGGTAAACCCACAAGGCGAATTATGCCAGTTCGGACTGATAACTTTGATTGACCAAAACGGAATACCGACAGTGAATTTCTGGGCTACGGTATTTTGTCCGGTAATTCCTTGTGCAGTATGAGTTGCTTCTTTATCATATAGCGCTTTCCAGCCGCCATATTGAGCTCCCGGAGCAGAAAACCATGCATCAATAGAGCCGTCATCATTAATAATTATAGAGGGTCCGTACCGATATTCCCCTGCCGCATAAATATCCCACCCCTTATCTTTCAGTGTAAATTCAGATTCCGGTTTAATAACAGGTGTTTCCTTTTCTCCGGAATCATTCTTTCCACATGAAACTAAAAGAAGCAATAAAATTAACGAATAATATTTTTCCATTTGTTTAATATTTTGCCATTTCCGTATTCAACCAGTTTATATGATTTATAAAAAACCGACGATCACATTCAACCTCTTTTTCAAAAGACCCAAGAGGAATACCTCCAACACTAACACGAATATTTAATATATCCCATCTTTTGAAATTTAATTCTTGTGATTTATCAATAAGTTTTGTTGTTTCATCAATATAATTTAAAATGTCTTGCGATATACTTTGATAATTAGTCCAAATATTCTTAACCTCGGTTTTGAAAGCCGGGTCTTGCAGTAATCGGTCATAGTAGAAAGCATTACCATTCCAAACATAGTAATCTGCCGGTCCTGGCCTTACCCCTTCATACCATCCGATTCCGATTGACCATTCAAAATCCCAAGCCGGTCCCATAAATAATTTTGAATCACCCATATCTATTTTAGTCAAATAAACATTAGTATCCATATTTGCTAAAATATTTTGGTAGAGGAACCATCGGGCAAAGCTATATAAATTGATGTATTTCCGGTATCCTGAAACCGGATCATTAAACGTTTCGGACCTAAGTACCGACTCGAACTCATTCATATAATCCCTGATATAACTCCATTGTGCTTCCGTCAGGTCGCCATCCGGATCAGGATTCTTAAACGAATATCCATATCCTCTTGAAGTCTCAAAATACATAGGTTCTTCACGATAATAGCCATCGCGTTCAAACAAATAGCCTGTTTTGGGTATATCCACGCGATTACTTCCTTGTTTTATCCCTTCAACCAATTGATAATTGCCCATATATTCACCATTGACCACGAGTTCGACAAATCGATCTTTAGGCGTCCAGGCAAAATCCATCAACCGACTCAACTTAAATGCAATTCCGGTACGTAGAAGTGTTTTATCACAATAATTGGCTAATAACGCCCAATCCTTATCCTCTCCCATATCCAGGATGTTTGCTTTATTATCTAACTTAAGTTTATAAGGTTTTTTGGGGTATGTCCAGGTAGCATTCCCTCGTCCCCTTATTCCCAATGGATTTTCGGACAGGATTTTCCCTTTTTCCTTTATAACCATATTTGCCCGGATATATGTCTCTTTAGAAACAATCGGAGCATTATTCTCCGTTTCAATATACACGACAGGGAGACCGGTCTCTATCAAATCACCTTCAAATGAAATATCAAAGGTTACCGTACGATTTCTTGCAGAAACCGTAGCTTGTGTTGTACCTTTTTTAAATATATCCGCTGTCCAATCTATCTTGAAATTAGTAATCGGTTTTTTAGCGCCGTCAGTATATACTTCAGAAATTTCGATTCCGGTGAAATCCGGTGTTTCTCCAAGTTGAAAAGCCGTTTTATCGGGTTGCTTGCTTATTTCTATATTTAAAAAGACCAGTTCTTCGACTTCATCTTTACCGCAAGAATTAAAGACAGAGAACAATCCTGTTAAAAGAAGGATTTTTATGTATATTTTAAAATTCATACAGAGTTTAATTGATTGAAAATGTTAAAAGAAAGGGGTTCATTTAAGAAACCCTTTCTTAACACAACAGCTTTAATTAATAAGGCGTTATCTCGGCAAAATAGGTCCATGAACCATTTGCCCAATTTGTCTTAACTTCGACTTTCAAGTATCGACCTGTTTTTGACGTTGTCGTTTTGTAATCAAGCTCTTTAGAATAATCATTTGACATTTCAGCCAAATCAAGAATTGTTGTCCAATTCTCATTATCATTGCTGACCGAAAAAACGACATTTTTGGGTTCATGACCATGGTCATCTTGTCGATTCCAAATGAGGAAACCTTTGATTGCAGGTCTTTCTTCCATCATGTCCACAACAAACCACTGAGGCATTCCGTTTTTTGATGCGTCGAAAGGTTCGCTGTGCCAAGTTGTTGACTTGTCTCCGTCAAAAATTCTTGCAACAGCCCAAGTGGTTGCATTCCATTCGGATTTAAAATCAACGACTGTCCAGGTACTTCTTTGCCAATCGTAATCACCTGAAGGTTTCTCTCCTGCCCAAGTTCCTACTTCGGCAACATAAGAATATGGCGCATCAGCCCAGTTACTAAGAACAGTTACTTTAAAATACCGGGCTACAACTTTATTTGATAATTCTAAAACCTGTTGTCCCCTTGAATTCGGTAATTCAGGGACATCAAGGACTTCAGTCCAGTTTGTTCCATCCATACTAACCTCAAACTTAACATGTTTAGGCAATGCATGCTGGTCCTGGTCCTGCCTGTTAATCCAAGAAAAACCTTCAATCAGATTATTCCCGTTCATATTTATGGCAAACCATTGAGGCATACCACTCAAATCACTATGCCAATAGGTATTTCTCAATCCGTCATATACATTTTCAACTTTATAGCCACTTTGCCATACCGAGGAAGATTCCGCTACTGTCCATTTATCTGTTTCAGGCGTAGTTATCAAATCTCCTTTTATTATATAATAAACAGTTTTAAGATCTTCATTAAGAGGGATTTTACCTCCTGTAACGGACTTAATACTAACCGGTAGTATATATTCTTTTGAAAAATCTATCCTTGGAGAATTTATTTCCAAGGTAATATAATCCGAAATTCTGCTGCCATCGGCAATTACAACCGATGATTTATCAAACGAATAAGTTCCTGCGGGTAGAGGTAAATAAGATGTGCCGTTTTCAGTATTATATGCATCAACCAAAGAATTATCGGCGCTGATTTCAGCTAATATTTCTCCTTGATTATAGTTTGTAGTTCCACCATACGAGACTGACAGTTTATAACTTGCAGCCTTATCCAAATCTACGGTATTTTCAATAGTTTTATCTATTGCGCCGGATATGGATATGTACATAAAGTTCTCCAATTCGATATTCTTCGAGTAGGGTTCACCGCAGGAATTAAAAAAAACAATTCCACATATTATATTTACAGCTAATAATATATTAATTTTCATACGATTACATATTTTCAGGTTATTAATTCCATCCCGGATTTTGCCAGTCGGTACCGGTATGACTTTGCATTTTATTAATTTCTCCCTGTGGGATTGGATATAAGTATAATTTTTCCTTATACGATTCACGTTCAAAACTTATGCGTTCATAATTATAACCATCACCATCTTGAGTGATTCTCATACCTGTAACATAACGTTCGCTATTTTCCATTATCCTCCAACGACGTACATCGAAATACCGGTGACCTTCATAAGCAAGCTCTACACGTCTTTCATTACGATAACGTATTTCAAACTCATCTTTCGAGAGTCCGGCAGGCAGATCAGGCATTCCCACTCTGCGCCTGATTGCATTTACCGCATCTCTGGCGCTCATCGACATACCGTTACCGATATTAACAGCAGCATCCGGACTACCGGTAGATTGATAAGCAGCTTCAGCAAAATTAAGATACATTTCAGCTAAGCGGAACATACGTAATTCACCATCTGCATTATTGTCACGGCCTGATTTCCAGTTATTGTATTTACGCAAATAATATCCGGTATGTGTATTACGACGATCGGTAACGCCTATACCGTCACTACCTCCGACATAAGTATAACAAGGATCGGAAGGAATCATCTCAGCCCGCATATTTATTTCCATATCCTTAATATCGACAATGTTACCTGCGCCCGAACCTACATCAAAACGAAGAGCATGACCAGCTTCACCCCATCTCCACCAACTATTTTCCCGATAGGGGGTTAGATCCAGTTCAAACTCTTTCCATTCATCTGTTTTGTTAAGAACGACATTTTCCGGCGTCGATTGTCCTCCTGCAGCGCCCGGGGACATAAAGAAAAATTGAGCATTCCTGATATCGTTATTACTCTTATATTTAAATTTAAGCAAAACAGATCCGGTACCGGTTTCGATATTTGTACCGAGTGTAGTAGTCGGAACAAAAGGATCTCCTCCGGAAGTTTCGATATGGAACTCCCCATCCCCGACATCGGTAACGGAAATATTATTTCCGGAAAGGGTTAATCCCAACGGATAATGATCATCTCTTGCCAACCCTCCGGTTCCCAGATCACGTACAGCTTCATTAAAATAAATTGTTGCATAAAAACGCGGATCGCGACCTTCATATGGATTCTCCGGATCATATCCTGAAGCGGTATTTATAATCGGTTGTAAATGTCCGGCATCCGAATAACCTGTTATAGGAATCAGTCCTGTAGCCTGCATTTCATAACAGTCTACCAACTCCTGCGTAGGACAAGCTCCGGCAGAAGTTTGACCGGCAGTGGAAGGCATTCCGTGGTTAGCCCATATGTTTACCCGATTTCCTCCATAGATGGTTTCTTTGTCACGTGCACGCTGTTCGTCATGCGGTGTAATAAAATAAAAATCATATGCATTCTGTGCTATATCCGCTGTCGGAGCTTCATCCCATAACTTATAATCATGGGTAAGTAAATTCGATAACGCATTACCGGTTATTCCCGCCGCATCCGACCAACTATAGGCGCCGTCCGTATATAAAGGACTTGCCGCATAAAGAATGGCTTGTGAACGAATGGCTTGTACCACTGCCCTGTTCATAATATAATTTTCTCCTGTTCGGACAGTCCAGGAAAAACCAAGAGTCATTTCGGGAGCGCTCATAGCCGCATCACAATCATCAAGGATTTGCTTAACAATAGTAGAAACGGGCGTTCGTACATCTCCGCCATAATCATGAGTGGTCTCATAAGGTTCAATAATTAACGGAACATTACCATAACGTTTTATCAAGTCTAAATAGTAAAGCGCTCTTAGCGTATGTGCTTGAGCTTTCCAGGAAGTCACTTCATCTTCGAGTGATCCGAGTGCATCGGCAGACACACTTTCTATTCTCTGTAAAAAGATATTGCACTTACGTATCGTTTGATAAAGCCCTGTCCAAGGTTGTCCGTCTACATTTGAGTAACTGGTAGAAGAAAAAGCATCAACATACCACAAAGAGGTTAACGAGCCTTGAAATACTCTCTCCGAACTATGCGATTCATCTGTGAGTGCAGAACGATTTATGTTCGGATAAATTCTATGTCCGTAACACGAATTAAGATAACCTCTAACCCCATTCCTCGTTGCAAATAATTCATCAAGCGAGGAACGTCCGTCGTATTCAAGCTCCAGTATATCATTGCAAGAAGGAGTTAATATTGTTGTTATTAGTACAACTATTAAGAATATATTTTTTTTCATTGTCATCCTTTTTTAAAATTTAATATTCATTCCTAAATTATATAATCGATAAACCGGAATTGCTGAAATACCACCCGGGCCTTCCGGGCCGTAGTCATCATGTTTTAATTTATCCCAGGTAATAAGATTTTGTCCGCTTAAATAAACCCTCAAACCATTAAAAACATTAAAAGTATACCCGATTTCCAGATTCTTTAATCGTAGATAAGACCTGTCTTCCAAGAAAAAATCGCTGTTTTCGTGGTTAGACGTTTTTTGTGCCGAAAGCGCCGGATAAGTTATCGTTTCACCATTGGCATAACGCTCCGCTGTCCAAGAGTTTAAATGCCAGGGAGTGTATACTCCGTTGAAATTATACTCAATTCTTCCTACATCCATACCGACGATCCAATAATCTGCAATACCTTGAAACAGGACGCTGAAATCCAAGTTTTTGTATTTGAATCCTGCATTAAACGCATATAAGAAATTTGGCGCCCCCCCTTTTCCTAACGGCGTCTGATCTTTTTCATTGATTTTACCATCTGCATTAAGGTCATAATATTTCAGATAACCCGGTTTGGGAGTACCTATTTCGTAAACCAACCCGCTATTATCTATTTCCTCCTGACTATTGAAATAACCATTTCCATTATGATCGTCGACTAAATATCCCCATTGCTGACCATATGAATAGCCTTCCGAACGTTTGCGATAAGCATAATCATCCGCCCGTTCACTTTCATCCCAAAATATAATTTCATTTTTATTATAGGCTAACCATCCGCCGGCATAAATATTCAAGTCTTTTGAAAAATCTTTATTATAATCCAAAGCGATCTCAAATCCTTTATTTTCGTAGATACCCACATTCGATCTCGGATAATTCCCCAAAGGTATGCCTTGATAATTCGGTGTTTTTGAAGTAGCGCTTGTCACTCCATTTTCTGTCCTGTCTTTATAAACATCAACAGTAAGAGCAATATTATTCAATAAAGTCAAATCAAGACCCAGATTTTGTTTTGTAATGATTTCCGGATCTAAAAAAGGATTGGCAACTTGTCCTTCATTGACATTATAACCGCCTAAAAACCCTAAACCACCACCGGTAAGCGTCACATTATCAAGATAGACATAACGTCCTATACCACGGTCGTTTCCGGTCTTACCCCAGGAACCGCGAAGCTTCAAGTAAGTTAATATTTCATTCTCTTTTAAGAAAGATTCATTGGAAAGAACCCATCCGGCAGAAACCGAAGGAAAAGCCGTAAATCTATTTTGGCTTGAATATTGTTCCGATCCCGAATAACCAAGATTAAACTTCACCAAATACCGATCATCATAACCATATCCCAATTCAAAGCCTGAATTAATTCGTTTATAGGGTAACCCCACGCCATCCTTATTTAAATGTTGATAAAAGGCATAAGCCATTGCGCTAACATCATGAACATAATTGAAACGTCTTTTATAATCGATTACGCCTTTATAATTTAAATTATAGTAAAAAGATGTGCTTGACCGGTATTGTAAGGGTGAATTCACATTTGATCCGAGCTTAGTAAATTCTAATTCGGAATAATCATCAGTTCTTACCCATCCTTCATAGGTACGATTTACAAATAACCCTTTGACTGAATTAGTTTGATAACCATAACTACCGCTAATACTTAACCCTTGTGTTAAAAAACCCAAATCAAGTTTCGGGAAAAATTGGGCGTAAATATTTGTTACCGTATATTGATCATATCCCATCCGGTTGATAAGAGCCCATGAAGTAATCGGTTCGGTTGAAGTTCTAACCACCTCGCCACCTGATATTTCTCCCGATTCCGGGTCTTGAACTAATGGTGTTGCCGGTCCGTAGACATAAGGTGGTAACGAGTAAAAGCGATACCATATATTATTGGCAAATCCATTCCAGCTACCACCATAATCAATTTCAACGGCCTTGCCGCCCGGAGTTTTTTCTCTCTTGATATTACCGCTAAGATTTAGTCCGACAGTAAAATACTTATGAAGTTTGATATCTACGTTAGAACGGATATTAGCCCACATAAACTGATTATTCGGATTATAATCCGTCGTAGAAGGGTCAAGCTTCCACATACCATCCTGATACAAGATATTGGCATTCGTATAAAATACCGCCATGTCATTTCCGCCATTCAGGTTGATATTGGCACGACTCATCTGTGTAATGTCTTTTGCATTTATTGCCCTCCAGTTATTATCCGGAAAATAATCCGGGTTTTCACCGGAAATAAAACCCTCTGTTGCATACTGATTAAAATACGAATATGGATTACCGGTATCATTATAGCCGGCAAGATTACGAAGTTGCACAAAATCGGCAGAGCTGATATGTTGAGGCGTTGTTGTTCGTTGCTCAAGTGTATGATTCAGTTCTACTTCAATTTTCAACGGTTGCTTAATACCCCGCTTAGTCGTAATAATTATAACGCCGTTTGCACCTTGAATTCCATACAATGCTTGCGCCGAAGCATCTTTTAATATTGATATTGATTCTACTTCATGAGCCGTTATGTACTCAAAAAGTTGATTTGAATTATAATCATACGGAAAACCATCAATTACAACAAGGGCTGTACCTCCATTTGGTGAAATGCGTCCCCTCACCCATAGTTCGGTTGTTGTACGAGAAGGTTCGGAATAAGATTCACGCGTGTATAGTCCCGGTAACCGACCACCTAACGACATAGACAGATTACCGACAGGAGCGCTTCTCAAGTCTTCCCCGGTCACACTTAATACTGAGCTTGTAACATCACCTTTGCGTTGTTTATAATTGCCGAATGCAATTCTTTTATCAAGGTCATAAGTCTCAGCCCTAATCAATTCCACATCAATAGAATCGCTATCGATTTCTAAATGTTGCGATTTATATCCTTCAAAAGAAAAGTTAAGAAACCTGCTTTCATCATCTATAATTACTCAAGTTTCCCAGCCTAAAAAAAAGAGGTATAGAAGCCAAAAAAAATAAAAGCAAGTGGTTGTAAATTAAATATAATTTGTTATCTTTGAGGTAATTAAGCTAAAAAGTAAACA
>JAIROL010000027.1 GCA_031257565.1 Tannerella sp.
GCGTGCAATCTTTTCTGAACTTTCGCACAGGGATGTTGAAATCTTTCGTAATTTAGTCGTTGGATTTCTTCTTCGGAGAGATTCAATTTTGTAAGCATCTTTTGGGGAGTTTAACACCACAAAGATGCTTACTTTTTTTTTATTTGCATCTCACAATTTTAGCCCGCGAGAAGTATAATAACTTTATCACCTGATTTGAGACATTACCATATGATGTTCGTGTTCCTCAGACCGGGACTTTGCCTACGACTTCTTTCGGATTCCCCTCGCGAAGGACACCCTAGCTTTCGGCTAACGGTTGGTCGCTACCTACCTCCGTAGTGGGACTTACACCCCCAAGTTATTTGCCATGCGCGGCACACCAACAAAAACCCCCGTAAACAATTTGTTTACAGGGATTTTATACTATTTACTGATTATTGCTAATCGCGTTTTACTTCACTTCCTCAAAAAGAATCGCTATTGAATATCAGTATTTTATATGACCATGTCGCAAATATGGTACAAATAAAACGATTAATATCGGTTAGATTATCGCCGTGATTCTGATAGATACTACTCATTCTCTTCATAATAATACGAGTAATCAATTCCTTTCATGAACATTTCCCTGTCATTGATTTTATTCGTTAATGCACCTTCAATCAAAGTCTTAATAGTCGTACTATCCACAGGGCTTGTCCGCATGGCATCGAGATAGTCGTTTTTATTGATTCTACTCCAATCCACGCATTTTTTCAGAGAGCGTTTCAGCATCAAATCGAGCCATATACGTGTGCTTCTTCCATTACCCTCCATGAAAGGATGAGCTATGTTCATCTCTACATATTTGTCAATAATCTCATTCAACGTTGTTTCGGGCATCCTCTCAATGGTGGGCAAAGTAATGTTGAAATATTGACAGGGGGCAAATGTAAATCCACCTTTGCTGATATTCTTTGTTCTTATTTGTCCCGCAAAGTCATACAGTCCACCAAAAAGATAAGCGTGAATTTGTTGCAGGCATTTGACTGTCCCTGCATCCAAATTTTTCAGCAAGCCACTTTCAAACAAGGAATATGCTTTTTTCTTGCTTTGTCCGTCTATGGTGTTGTCGCTGTATAGAAACCAATCCAAAAACTTCATTGCTTTGGTATTTGGAAAGTTCTTTGCCAATTCTATGATTCCTTCACTATCCAGAGTATCCGACAGACGTTTTTTCCCATCAGCAGCAAGAAATTTGAAACCGTGAGTGGCACTCACAAGTTGATTATTCTCTAATTTCAACTTTCGTTTCAACCAACGCCAGTAATTGTTTGCTTTTGTATAGTCATCTTGTTCGTTAAGAATAGAGACTATATCAATAACATTAAACCTCCATTTGTTATTTTCTTCATCCCAAACGGCACGAACTTCCCGGTCGTCAAAGAAACGGATGGATATTTTTGTGTTGTTGCTCATTTGCTATCTCTATATTTATCTGTCAGCCTCTATTACTGCGTCAGGATATTTACGACAATTTCGAAGTAGCGATCTACAAAAATCGACAAAGATTCCATAATTACCCCAACCATTAGGCGGATTATAAGTTTTGTACTTATCAGGATTCGCTTCTAACTCTTTAAGACCTTTTTCAAGAGGTTCAATCATTTGAGAAGCTATGGTTATGCCAATTTCCTCCGGACGCCATAATACTTCATATAATCCGACAGCTTCAGCCATTTTATTAAGATTATGGGTAATGTTGAAAGCGGATAATTTTGCATTCTCGTAATCATCTTCGAGTTGTTCAATTTTATCTTGAGTACTCCGAAGCGTTTCATAAAGCGTATCAATATCCTCTCTTATTTTCCGAAAGTCTATATCGTTCTTGAAAAATTGTATATCTAAGCTCATGGTATAACTCTTGTGTGGGTTTATATATTCGCATTATTGATAATTTCTAAAAACCTGTCAAAGAACAATTTCAGTTTTTCTATTACTGTCATTTTCTTGGTTGCGTATTGGTTGTCAGGCGTAAACGGATTAAGTGGTGGCAACAGTTTCGTTATTGCTGTGCCTGTTTCGGGAATAAATCCATCACGGAAGGCATTCCTGACAAACTTTTCTGTTTCTTCCTTATTCAGATTTTCATCTGCAATAATACGATTTAATTCTTCTTTTTGCTTCCCGGAAACAAACTTTTGCCAATCATCATCAACGCTTGTTTCGGGGGTAAGTGAAGTAATAAACTGCTCAATAAGGTCTTTCTTGTTACGGAGTTCCACGCTCGAATCAATTGCTTTACCGATTGTAACGACAATTTCTTTGTCTTTCAAATGACCTTCGTGATATTTACGAATAAGTTCTAAAATGTAGTCGATATTGATTTCTACCTGCTTAATCAATTCCATCTCAAACACGATGTCATCGTTTACGTTTTCACTGTCACCGGGTTTTACTGGTCGCCATTCGTTGTACAGGTCGATATACATACTATGATAATCCTGTACATCACGTTCGGTTAGTATTTCGTTGCCCGCAAAATCATCAAAAGAGGAAAGGATATTTTTTACTTTTAAGATACCTCCGTAAAGTTTGATAAATTCTTTTTGCGCCTGTTCGCCTATGATTTGCTCGCCTATCGGATATTTTTGCAGCAATTCGGCAATCAGTTCTTCGTAACCTCGAACTTTCTTCCCGTTTTCAGTTTCGTAACCATTGTAATAATCAGAATATGATTTGAGTAGAACAACACCGCCTGCTTCTTTATCGCCAAAGAGGGCAATGCTTTCGTTAGTCGCTTTTTCGAGATTACGAAAACAAACGATATTGCCAAATGTTTTGATGCTGTTAAGAATACGGTTTGTTCGACTATATGCCTGTAAAAGTCCGTGAAGACGCAGGTTTTTATCTACCCAAAGTGTATTCAAAGTAGTGGCATCAAATCCTGTGAGAAACATATTAACTACAATCAACAAATCTATTTCACGATTCTTCACCCGTTGCGATACATCTTTGTAGTAATTTTGGAACTTGTCAGAAGAAGTGTCATAATTGGTTTTGAACATGGCATTGTAATCCTGTATTGCACTTCCGAGAAAATCCCGGTGGCTTACTGACAAGTTACTTGTATCTTCAGAGTTCTCATCCGGTACTCCATCTACTTCTGTCAGCTCATCGTTTGCACCATAAGAAAATATAGTGGCAACTTTCAATCGTTGTGCTTCAGGCAAATCTTTTTGCTGATATTGGAACTCGTTATAATAGAGCTTACAGACATCAATAGAAGTAGTTGCAAAAATGGAATTGAATCCTGCCAACCGTCTTTCTTTGAGTTGATAGAACGAGTTTCGTTTAGTCTTCTGGTCGAAATGCTCACGAATGTAACTTACAATATTGCTAATCCTTGCCGGTGAAGCCAATGCCCTTTCTCTATCAATATCCCAGACTTTTTCGTCTGTAATATTTTCCTGTTCACGCATAGAGCTGACATAATCAATACGGAACGGCAATACATTCTTATCGGTGATAGCATCAACAATAGTATAAGTATGCAGTTTGTCGCCAAAAGCCTGTTCGGTAGTTTTCAGCTGGGGATTACCACCACTAACCGAATTAGCAGCAAATATCGGCGTTCCGGTAAAGCCGAAAATATGGTATTTTTTGAATTTTTTGATGATAGCAGCGTGCATAGCACCGAACTGCGAGCGATGGCATTCATCAAAAATCAGTACAACGTGTTGCGTATATGCAGGGTGGTCTGCATGTTTTTTAAGCAGGAATGCCAACTTCTGAATGGTAGTGATAATAATATGAGCATTGGGGTCTTCGAGTTGTTTCTTTAACTTGGCGGTATTTGTGTTGCTGTTTGCTGCACCTTTCTCGAACTTGTCATATTCTTTCATAGTCTGATAGTCGAGGTCTTTCCTGTCGACTACAAACAATACTTTATCAATGTAAGGCAACTTGCTTGCCAACTGCGCCGTCTTGAAACTCGTCAGGGTTTTACCGCTACCGGTAGTGTGCCAAATGTAGCCGCCTGCCTGAAGTTTCCTGTAGGTTTTATAGTTGTTCGACACATTGATACGCCCTAATATTCGCTCGGTGGCAACAATTTGATAGGGGCGCATCGCTAATAGCATTTTATCGGAAGTGAAAATGCAATATTTAGTCAAGAGGTTTAACAAACTGTGCTTGGCAAAAAAAGTCTTTGCAAACCCTGCTAAATCGGTAATCGGTTTGTTATTGGCATCTGCCCACCACGAGGTAAATTCGTAGCTGTTGCTTGTTTTCTTTGCCTTTCCCCGTTTGTTTTCGTTCTCTTTTATATGTTGATTGCGTGTGGTATTACTGTAATATTTGGTATATGTACCGTTGGAAATCACAAACAATTGCACATACTCGAACAGCCCGCTGCTTGCCCAAAAACTTTCCCGTTGATAACGGTTGATTTGGTTGAACGCTTCTTTGATATCTACCCCACGCCTTTTGAGTTCGATGTGCACCAATGGTAAACCATTGACCAAAACAGTTACATCGTAACGATTGGAATGTGTACCTTCTTCAGTAGCATATTGATTGATAATCTGCAAAGAGTTATTGTGAACATTTTGTTTGTCTATCAGGTATATATTTTTTGTTTCACCGTTGTCTCTTGTGAGGTTTTTGATGAAGTCCTCCTGTACAGTGCGTGTCTTTTCTTCTATTCCTTCGTTGGCATTGGCAAGATATTGGTTAAAAAAATGTTTCCATTCATTGTCCGTGAAAGTGTAATTGTTCAGCTTTTCCAACTGTGTGCGCAGGTTTCGAATTAAATCGGCTTCCGATTTAATTGGCAGATACCCGTAGCCCTGTGTTTGAAGTTGAGTGATAAAAGCCTGTTCCAAATCGGCTTCCGATTGGTAATTTGTTGCCCGTCTATACTCTGTTTGATATTCAGCGACAACGGTGCTTTCGGGATTTTCTGCAACTAAATCGTACTGTTTCATTATGCTGTTTCTTTAAATGTCAATAATTTATTTCGGTAATACTCGTATTGTTGCCGCCTCATATTTATTTCAGCAGGCAAACCTGTTGAAATATCGTTTACTAAAGTATCGAATCTATCCAATATAGCTACGATACGGTTTTGTTCTTCGAGAGAAGGGGTGGGGATTTTATATTTCATTACCTTACTATTCGCGATTGATGGATAACCGGCTCCTTCCTGATTATTTTCTACATAACTGTAAAAATCGGTTGTAGTCAATGCAAAAAATAAATATCTCGGTAAAATAACTTCTTTGTTTGCTCTTAAAATACAAAATCCTGTACTGCAAATTTGATTGTCATATTTAGAGGTTATGGAGCAAAGCCTTTTTAATGTAGGTCTTGTCGTCCCAAAAATCACATCATCGGTTTTCACAATTTGTTGTGCTCTGCTTGGCGCATTTTCATAACTTATTATCTGAGTTTCTGTAATCTGATTATTTTCTCTATTAACAGAGGATAAATCAATATATTGAAATTCTAAACCTGACATTTCTTTCCACTTTATATTCTCAGTCTTTAAACATATCTCGCTCATAGTCAGCCACTTATACCCCCCCCTATTCCCGTTTAAGCCATTGAATGTCAGTAACTTACTGCGGTAATATTCGTATTGCTTCCTCCTTGCCTCTAATTCTGCCTCTAATTCTGCCTCTAATTCAGTAAACTTATCAAGGATATTTACGATTTCTCGTTGGATGGGGAGAGGTGGGAGGGGAATCTCGAGCTTGGAAAAATCTTTTGCTGATAAACCAAACCTTGTCAAACCTTTACTTGCTTTAAAAATTTTATTTCTTAAATCTTCCGATTCAAAAAGATAACTAATAAAATATGGCGTTACATTATTCTTTTCGTAAAGTCTATATCTCATTATATGATAACTATATACTGCATTAGGAATATCTTCATCAACAACGGCAGTAAAACCTATTTCATCTCTTGTTTCAGAAGTCGGCGTAATAAAAATATCATGCTTTTTTATATCACATTTTTCGATTTTACTGTCGGAAGCCGTAACTTCCATCGATAATATATCTCTTGTAATGTGTTTGTTTCGCATAATATCCATAAAATTCAAAAGCATAACAGATTTTTGATCTGCTATAATTTTCTTATCAACCCCAATGTTTTCAAACTCGCCTAACTCTTCCAATTTCTTAAACTCTACCCCACTTGGGCAAAGTTCAGTTATCATTTGTTCTATTTTATTCATGGCTACCTCCTTTTGTTATTGTCAAGATTTCTTTTTGTTTCTCAATTTCCGCCTTCAATTCTTCTTCGGTTGGCAGGTAAGGCATATATTTACTTGCAAAAAGTTGTTTGCTTTCTTTTAACACCGAATAATGAGCAATGGTGTGGTCGGTTTCGGTACAAAGCAAGATGCCAATGGTTGGATTGTCGCCTGACGGTTTCTTCAAATCGTCATACATACTCACATACATATCCAACTGCCCAATATCCTGATGTGTTATTTTATTGTTTTTCAGTTCAATAATCACAAAACACTTCAGTATATAATTGTAGAAAACCAAGTCGATATAAAAATCTTGTGTTTCGGTGCGAATCAGTTGTTGGCGGGCGACAAAAGAAAACCCTTTGCCCAATTCAAGCAAGAAATTTTGCATTTGGTCGATTAGCGCCTGTTCTAATGTATTTTCAGTATATCCTTTGTTGGCAGGCAATCCGAGAAATTCAAGCGCCGTTGGGTTCTTTATAAATTCAAGTTTGTCCTGTTGAAAATCAGCCGTTTTATTTTTCATTTCCTGTTCAATGCATTCTGTTTCTTGAGAGGATAACATTCTGTGATAGTAGAGTGTCGAAATATTGCGGTCGAGCGTGCGGTACGACCACATTTGTTCGCTCGCTTCTTTAAGATACCAATTTCTTTCTGTTTCGTTATTTATTCTCATTAGCCGTTCATAGTGCGACCAACTCAATCGTGGCAATAATTCTGTCGACTGTGCAGGCATTTTCAAACTGTCAAATTCGGCAGGCGGTGCCTGACCTTTTTGATTTTCTACGGCTTTAGATTCGGCAGACACTGCCTTCCGGATTGTAATATTCTGAAATTCAATGTAAAACTTGCGAAAGCTTTTAATATTAGTTTCCGAAAAACCTTTGCCGAATTCTGTTGTCAGTGCTGATGAAGCCATTTCTACAACACGCTTACCGTATTCAGCTCTTTGCCCGATAAGCCAATTTTGCCTGACTTGAGCATAATTGACAGCAGAAAAAGCCATTCCTCTTGATGAATTGACAATTTCTTTCAGGTCGGCAATAAATTGTTTTTCTTCTATCTCTATTTTATTCATAGCTACCTCCTTCCAAATCAGCAATGATGCTATCTATCGCTTTCCGCAATTCGTCTTCACGTTTTACTATCTCGGCAATCTTTGCGTTTAATTGGGTAATATCTATCACTTCCCGTGTATCTTCCTGCTCCACGTATGACGAAACTGCTATATTATAGTCGTTAGCGGCTATGTCGGCGTTAGAAACAAGACGGGCAAAATACGTTTTGTCAGTTCGTTCAATATATGTATTGAGGATTTTATCAATGTTTTCGGCTGTCAGCTTTTCCTTGTTGCCACTATGCACCGATTCGGCAGAAGCATCAATAAATAGTGTAGCATTATCAGTCTTTGATTTTTTTAGAACAATAATGCAAGTGGCAATACTTGTCCCGAAAAAGAGATTGGCAGGCAGTTGAATGACACAGTCGATATAGTTATTATCAATCAGATATTTACGAATTTTCTGTTCCGCACCACTACGGTACAGCACGCCGGGAAATTCTACGATTGCCGCTGTTCCGTTGGTTGCCAACCAAGCGAGCATGTGCATTACGAAAGCAAGGTCGGCTTTGCTTTTCGGGGCAAGAACTCCTGCGGGTGAAAAACGCGGGTCGTTAATCAGCACAGGATTATCGTCCCCATCCCATTTAATGGAATAAGGCGGATTACTGACGATTGCTTCAAAGGGTTCATCATCCCAATGTTGCGGGTCTTTGAGCGTATCGCCGTTGGCTATATTGAATTTGTCGAAGTTGATGTTATGCAAAAACATATTCATCCGGCAAAGATTGTAGGTGGTCAGAATGATTTCCTGCCCAAAGAATCCTTGCCGCACATTGTCCTTGCCAAGAATCTTGGCAAAATTCAAAAGCAGCGAACCACTGCCGCAAGCGGGGTCATACACTTTGTTTACTTCGGTTTTCCTCACCAACGTTATTTTGGTCAGCAGTTCGGATACTTCCTGCGGCGTGTAAAATTCGCCTCCCTTTTTGCCGGAATTGGCAGCGTACATGGAGATAAGGTATTCATAAGCATCGCCGAAAGCATCAATTACATGGTCGGCAAATTCACCCATCTGCAAAGAACCGATGACTTCCAAGAGTTTGCGTAGCTGCTCGTTTCGCTTCGGCACGGTATCGCCCAAGTTCTTGCTGTTCACATCGAAATCATCAAATAAGCCTTTTATGTCGTCCTCGCTTTCGTAGCCAATAGCTGAACCTTCAATGTTTTTGAATACCTGTTCGAGTGTTTCATTCAGGTTGGCATCGTCTTTGGCTTTCTTTGCTACATTCACAAACAGTTCGGACGGCAAAATATAAAAACCTTTTTCTTCGACAGTTGCCTGCCGTGCGTTTTCAGCCATCTCGTCTGTTATGGCGGCATAATCAAAGTTGTTGTCGCCTGTGCTTTGCACCTTTTTATTCAGGTAATCGCTGATATTTTCGCTGATAAAGCGATAGAATAGCCCGCCAAGCATATAGTTCATAAACTGCACGGGCGTTAAAACCCCGCCGTGAACCAACTGATTGGCGGCATTCCAAATAGTGCGGTGCAGTTCCGCTCGCTGTTGCTCTCTGCTCATAATATTAGATTTTTACAATTTTGATTGTTTTCTTAATCCTTTTACTGCATTTTCAATATCCTGTTTTGCATTGTTTTTACTCCAAAATTCCCAAAATTTAATTGTTGCACTATCGGGCTTTATTGTTGGCTCGTCAATCTGGACTCTTGTTGGTAATAAAGAAGCATCACCTACAACTAACGCCTCGCCAATATCAAGTATTGGTAGCATTTCTGTCAGTCCCGATAAATTGTCAGGCAACAATTTTTTAATTACAGATTGATCTTCCACATTAGTCAAACGCAATGAAATAAAATTATTGCATTGGCTTAACACTGTGCGATTAACCTCTGACGGTCTTTGACTGATAACGACTAAGCTTACTCCGTATTTTCGTCCCTCTTTTGCTATCCGTTCAAAACTCTTTAAGCCAAGTTCAGAAGTTGCATCTTGATTTGTCCTTTCTGGAATGTACAAATGCGCTTCATCGCATAACAGAGCAATCGGGTGTTGATTTTCTTTGTTAGTCCATTGCTGAACGGCAAATACAATCCTTGCAACTAAACCAATTATTAGCGGTAGTACATCTGACGGAACTTCTGAAAAATCAATAATTTTCACGCCTGCTTTTTGTTCACTCGTTTCTGAGCTACACATTAAACGTTTACAAAAATCATTCATCCAATCAATTTTCAATTCATCGTTAGAAATTTGGAACAAAAAGCCCATTCGTTTATCTTGTTGTTTGGCTTCAAGTCGTTGTACAAATCTTGTTAGTTTTCCAAAAAAAGGTCCTTGTTTTTCCGTGCCTGCTTTTGCACCTGCAACCATTTCTTCGTCTAATCTTTTTAACTCTGTCAAAACAGAATCTAACTTATAAGGAATAGGACTGTCTATTGTTATGCTACTTTTAAATTCCTTATCACTAATACTGTCAAGAAAATTTTGTTTTTCTGTAAAAACAGTTTTTGAAAACAACATTGCTTGATTGGGTGCGTTACTATCGCTTCTATCAAGCAACATTGCCAACATTTCTTCGTAAGTTAGCAACCAATACGGTAACATCAAAACATTATTTGCAAGATTTTCAGTTTTTCCCAAGTCGGACGGATTGGCAACTCTTAAATGTTGAATACCGTTCATATTAAAATCTTTTCCGCTGTATTCGCCGTGAATATCAAACAGAACGCAATTTGCACTTGGCAATTTGGCAATTTGTTCTATAAATTTTGCTACACACCAAGATTTTCCCGAACCTGTACTGCCAACAATTACAGCGTGTCGCTGAAACAATTTGTCTCCATCCAAAAATGCCGTTGCATTGGCGTCTATGGAATATTTGCCTATTGTTAATGGAGTTTCATATTCTTGGCTTGAAATTGTTGTCATAAACTTTGTCATATTCTCGCCATCAATATGGAAGCACTTGGCTTCGATTTCTGGAACAGTATCAAGATTTCTCTTAAATACATTTTCCTTTGAACCGTATTTATCCATCAAAGTACCTATGAGATTTACTTTAATGATATTTTCAGTCAAAAATAAACTGCCAAAAGTCGCATCTTCTTCATTTGTTTCCTTATCGTCAGTCATTTTGCGAGTTATGCGATTGATAATGCCTATCAAATGCTGTCCCGCTTTTGAACTTACGATTGCAACTAAATGATTTACTTGCAATTTTCGCAATTTGTCGAGTTCGCCAACTTTAATAATTACAGTTGCCGTATCAACACTGAAAACAGTGCCAATTTCCGAATTTTCTTGAAATTGAAATATTGCCATATTTATATTCTATTTTATCAATTTTAAATATTCTCTTAATTTCCAATAACTTGTGTCAGAAATTATTTTTTCTCCATTAAAAGCGGAAGAAAACACCCGTGTATCATTCTTATTTACCTGCTCAAACAAAACATAATTTTTACAGTTGTTATTTACAATAGCCTCTTTTGTTTTTGCAGTTAATTCTTTTGTGATTACAATAATTGGTTTCCCATTTTTTATTTGAGTAATCAACTTTGGTTGAACGTGAACATCGTTAAAACCATAACCTATGCAAAGAATTGAACGGGCATTCAGAATTTCGGCATCTGTTTCTGCAAATATTGTTCTATACGGTTCAAAATGTGTCATTGAATACTTTGTACTACCCGGCGTTACTATTGAAGGCGTAAAATTTTGAGGAATCGTTTTGCTCATTGGAAAATGATAATCAATACTATCTTTACTAAACCAATCCAATGAGCCGTGAACTTTCCACAAATTTACTTGTCCTGTAAAACCGTTTATTTTTGAAAAATCGTTTTTATGAATATTTGTAGAGAAATTACCATAATAATTTTGAGCAAAACCATTACAAATAAAAGCATTTGCAATACTTGCTGTGTATTCAGCTAATCTATCGTAATTTGTGGTAACTACTGTAAGTTTTCTTTGAGCAGTATTGAGTAAATAAGAGATTAACTCTGACAGAGGAATTAATGAATTGTCTTGCAATAGTTGTTCGTAAAATTCAATATCTTTTTTATTTATTAAACTCCAAGTTTTGCAGACGATTTCGTTAAGCACAGCATCTCTCAATTGCATATTTAACAAGGTAGTTTCTAAATCTTTATTTTTATCAAACTCTGTTTTGAAACTATCAAATTGTTGTTGGTCTTCGTTTTCGGCAAATGCTATATTGTTTTTCAAATACTCACCAAGTTCTGGCATAGACGGAATACCATAAGGAATAGAAGCACCGCTACCTAGAATAATAAGGGGAACTTGATTAGTCCAATCTTGGACTCTCTTTTTTAATTCTTCTAATGTTTTTTCGTCCATATTATTACCCTTTTGAAATATTCTGTTTTGCAACATCCAACACCTTATCCGATATTTCTCTATCGTTCTCCACTACAGCAACAACTTGGTCGGCGAGCCAAAGAGTTAGCAGTTCTTTAGGGTCGGCTTGTAAAATTTCTGCAATAATGGGAATGTGCTCACGTTTTGCTCTGCGTTCCCCACGTTCTATTTTCCAATAAGTCGCCGAGTCAATATCCAATGCCGCCGCAAACTTTCGCAATGGCAATTGGCATTCTTTCCGTAACTGTTTTATCCTTTCTATAAACATCATGCTTATTTTTGAAGTCCTGACAACTTTTGGCAAAGATACAACTATTTAGTGAGTTCTTGGCAGGAAAAGTTATTTTATCCCTATTTTCCTCACTATATACCATCCAACAACTCATATATTCTTTTCCTTTTTTGATTTGATAAACACCCTTTCTATGGAAAGAATGAAAAAGCCAACACTTTTAGGGGATTTACTCTTTTCGTATACGAAAAGGAAGAAATCTTCTAAAACCGCTTGCGGCTTGGTGTTGGCGTTTTATTCTTGGAATATACCTTTGTTTGTCAAATGAAATAAGGGATTCAGCCTATTCTTCGTTGCCTTTTTTTCTTTTTCTGGGGCAGTTTGATGGGTTGTTCTTCGTTGAGATTACTTGGTTCGGGGGAGAAGATGCTAAAAACAGAGCCTAATCCTGAACCCAATAAATCGCTTGGTTGATTTACTGCTTTATCACTTGATTGATTTATTGATGTACTGATTTGCTGATGTATTGTCGTATCAACCGCATCTTTCTTTTCGGTAATAGAATGTATTGCAGGACTATTCAGCTCCCGTTCTTGCATTTTGAGTTGGTCGGTGATGCTACCGTTCTTCATGGTGTTGCAATACTCAAAGGTTTCCTGTAACTGTCGATTGTAACCAAATAATTTATCAAATCCCTTTTCTGCGTTCTCGAACAAGGTGGTACGGTTAAATCCGCCTTTGATTGCCCCTTTCTTTGTATTGCGATGGTTAGTGAGCGGACTTATCTTGACTTTGTTCGATTGGTCTTTACGGCTGACAATCAAATGGCAGTGCATATTCAGTTCGTTGTTAGATCGATCTCTATTAAAATGTATTTTACCATAGAACTTTATATCTTCTGCCGATAATCCCTTGTTGAAGTTCTTGGCATATTCGGGAATGAATACAGTTCGGATATACCACTTCATGGCTTCGGCTTGCTCCTGCTCAGTTGTTCCCATTGCCCGAAGTTCCTTTTCTGATGGGCTGACATGGATAGCATAAAACTTGGCATCGGTCTTTAAGAGTTGCCCAATATTTCCGTCTATATCAGTTATTATCTGTGATTTGTAGATATTATTATCCGTAAGGTTGAAGAAACTTTCGGTGTAAATGCCCTGTTCCATCCGTTCCATATCCTCATGCTCCATGTAATTAACGAGTTGGCGGCTACTTCCAGCATTGTTATATACTCCGTTGGATGGTGGTGGGAAATCTATGTTCATGGTTTATTTCTCGTTTATCAGGTTAATTATTTCCGCTTTCAAGTTCTCCTTACGTTTGCCATCCATCACTCCGCAGGCAGCCAATTCAGCATAGAGAGCTATTACTTTCAGAAACTTCTTACTGTTTTGTTCCTGAACCTGCGATAATGTTTTTATGGATTTAGAACATTCGTCTATCACTCTGGCTTGATTGTTTATCACCTCTGCTTGTCGAGCAAAATGTTCATCCAGTTTCCGTAGTACCTGTATCAGTATCTCTTTTGAGTTCTGAACTTCCAAATCCAACTGTTCTGTAAGAGTTTTGACTACCATATCAAACTTGGTCGCTATCGAATGCGTTACCCGAATCATCGGATTCAGTTGTTCTTCTTCAAAGTGACGGATAAAGCGTATCAGGTCATCCTGTCGCTTGTTTATTTTCCCTAACTCTGCTTTTGTAGATTCCGGTGGTTCCGATGGATTGATACACGCCTTGTCCAAATATCCAAAAGCCAGCTTCACAATCTCGCCTTTTTTTAGATTGTAGCGTTTGCAAAGTTTATCTATCTGGCGATTGGTAGAATGGTCTATTCCAATTGTTGTTAAAGCCGTTTTATTCTTATTTCGTTCCATATTATAACATTTTTATAAGGATTCATTTTATTATTCTCTTAATTATCAGACTATTGAAGATTAAGCCTATAAGAACTTTCATAAACGCTCTTTCTTTTATCTTGCTGATTAACAGCAAGAAGCCCCGCAGGGCAAGAGGATAGAACAGGACTTGTCCAGTTCCCTCTTGCTACATTGCGAGCGAATAGAGAGCCTTTGAATGAAAGCTTAAACTCAACGGCTTTCACCTTTCAATGTGATGAAGTTGAACATCGCTTTGAGGCGGTCGCCAATCATTCCGCCATAGAACTCATCGGACGAAAGTGTAGCAAGAGTAAAGTTCGTAGTGCCATGTGTCAGTGTTCCGGCATCATTTCTTAAACTCAACAGTTCCGATACGGGACGACTGATGTTTCCGTAATCCATCACCGTTTTGGACTCCCTGCCAAATTCGTCAATGATGAGCGGTCGCTTTGCAAATGCGCTTGCCGATTGCTTGAGAATTTGTTCCTGCAATTCCACCGACTTGATAAATGTGAGCAAGAGATAATTCAGATGGTATTTCCGAATAACATGGTTGTGAAGCAATGAATAGGTTTCAAGGATAAGCGTTTTGCCACATCCATATTTGCCTTGTAGCATAATACCCTTGCCTAAATTGCCCTCAAACGAGGGGTTGCCGGTTGCATACAAATACAACTGCTCTATCATGGGAGTATTATCGTTGTCAATAATGAAGTTCCTATTCTGGTTTCGATGGTGCAGGCAAACCGTTCCGAATGAACGGAATAGATTCTTAAAATCAAGGTAAGCGAGCGGCAAAGGTAAACGCTGTTTCAGCATCTTTTCTTTTTCACGGGCAACAATCTCTTGAGCATCTTCCTGCATTGCCTGCAAAAACTGCGAATTAGTCGAAATCACTTCCCGTATGGACAAATCCGTTCTTTTTTCCATGAGAATCGTTATTAGAATTTTTGTCTTTGGTCTCACTACTGTCCAAAGAAATTTCCCCATAGGTTCAGTTGATCTGAATCGGGATCATTCATCGGACGTTTTGGTTTAACAAACAGTTCTCCTAAAGGCTTCCTCTCAAAGAGTACTTTG
>JAIROL010000044.1 GCA_031257565.1 Tannerella sp.
ACGTCAGGTTCCCGAATACGGTACTCGGACCGAACGTTACGTTCTTTGTCGGCGTGATCGCAGGAGATGCGGATTCGCTGTTCGCGATCGTCCAGCCCTTGAAGACATAACCCGGAAGACTTGGATCGGCAATCGTCGTCTGATCCGTAAACGAATAGGCGACAGGCGTTTGCGGATGCGCAGCGCCGTTCAGCTCGTATGAAACAGTATAACTGTTTACACTCCAGTTTGCAGTACAGGTCAGATTGCCGTAAGAGCCTGTCGGAATTTCCTGCGTAAAAGACAGGAATGTTACAGCCGGTTCGGAGCTTGCGATGGTCCATCCTTTAAACGTATAACCGTTGCGCGTAGGAGCGCTCAACGCGATGACCGGCGTCAGCGCATTGTATGTAGTCGGGTTTGGCGTTGCGGGAGCCTCTCCTCCGGCATAATTATATGCGATAGCGTAATCGTTCGGGGACCAGTTTGTACCGCCTGATGCAGGCGAGGTTACCGAAAACTGCAGATTCCCATATACCGTATGCTGGGTCCATGAGACATTTTTCTTGGGATCGATTGCAGGAGACTGTGCTTCATCGTTTGCAATCGTCCAGCCCTTGAACGTAAATCCCGGAATGGACGGATCGGCAATCGACACATTGTCTTCATAGGTATAAGTCCTGTCCGCGTTCGGATTGGAGATACCGGTACCGGTAGGAACGACGAACACGACGTTATATGCATTCGCGCCGGATCCCCAGTCTGCTGCAAGAGCTACATGCTGAGCCGTTCCGGTCGGAATCGTAAACGGATTTGCCGGCGTTGTGATACCTAATGCGGCGCACGTCCAGCCGGCAAACGTATATCCCGTACGCGTGGGCGCGTTCACAATGTTTATCGGCAATGCGCCGACAAGGAATTCCGTCGGATTAGCCGTCGAAGGCGCAAGCCCGCCATTATAATCGTATGTAATGTTGAACTTCGAATTTACCGTAATTGTAAATGTCTTGCCGACGCCGGCACATTCTTTGGTTGCCTTAACGGTAATAGTTGCCGTAACAGGAACGGTAGACGTATTTGTCGCCGTGAACGACGGGATATTGCCTGTTCCGCTTGCCGCAAGTCCGATTGCCGGATTGCTGTTTGTCCAGGTAATAGTAGCGCCTGCGACGTCCGAAGCAAGATTTAAAGACGGCACGGCCTCTCCCGTATTGTAAACTACATCGCCTAATATGGTAGATATTTGAGGCCTCGGCTCGTTATCCGCGATCGTCATTTTTGTGGAAGTCCGACTGCCGAGGATCAACATATCGTTACATATCGAAGGAGCATCTATCGATATATTCGTCCACTTGCTATCATTACAAACGGCATTATCCTTAATAGTGATGTTGTTAAGTACTATTTCCTGCGGGGTCGTATAATTTCCGGCAGGAATAACAAAACCTTTTACATAGGTATATTCCGTATTTTGCACCGCCGTTCCGCCTGACATGGTGATTGAACAAACCTGATCGGAGGCGAGAATGCCCCCGCTCACCTTAATTTTAACATTCTGTGCGGCATGGTCGCCCTCTGTTTCCGAATAATCTGCCGAAGCAAATTCCAAGGTTACCGGCGTGCTTGCAGCCGGCGCAGCCGGCACGTTTATGACAAGATTGTCAAAATCATTCTTATTGTTTCCATAGCAATGCGCAACGCTGCGAACGAGCGTCTGGTTTGCCTGAGTAAAGGGTCCGGCCGTAAACTCGACAGCGATACCGTCGTCTATTAATGTTGACGTATTGTATACGTTTGCCAGTTGTAACGTACTGTTTATACCACTACGGGCGCTAAACTGTCCTGAATAATAACTGCGGAAACCGTTTTTCGTCTTAAATCCGTGACTCGACGACTTTACATATTTACCAATGCTTGTTAAATTACCCGGACCCGGACAGGTTGGGCAATTGTCTCTGTAATCGCCGACGAAATGTCCCGTTCCGTTGGTAAACATGTAGCCATACGAGGCGTCGCATCCCAGAATCATGGCGTCGTGGTCGAGATACATGTGCACCGTTTGACCTGTTGCGCTCAACGTACGCGGAGAACGAACAATGTAGTCAACGATAAAATAGAGGTTAGGATTTACGTAAGTCACGTCCAGCGTTACAAAAAACCGGTCGCCCGAAATGGTTGAGACGACATAACCGGAAATACTCGTTTTGTACGTATTGCCGGTTTTCACAACAGGGGTTGTAGAACATACCTGCAAAGACGCTACAGTTGAAACATAGTTACTGCCCTGGCTAAAGCGGAAACTTAGCGTCACTCCTTGATTACGCCGGTTTTCGTTGCTCCAGGGGAATCCGTTATAATACTGGGTGTGGTCATCACGATAGACGGCTAAAGCGCCGTTCGTGTTCACAACGAATTTAAGGCCGTCGGTCAAGCCGGCGCCTCCGGTTTCGTTCACAGTCTGCGCTGACTGCGCCGGCGCCTCGGATGGGGCAAATAGCGCAGAGAAGCACGTTAGCATTAAAAAAGTAATAATTTTTCTCATCACATGAAAATTAAAAATAAGTATATAAAAGTTAAAAACTGAGATTTATCATAAATCCGCCTACAATCCTCTATTTTTTTAAATATAAAAAAATAGAAGACTTCTAAAATTTCATTTATGGCTAATTTCTTTTTTCCATAGCTTCTCAAAAAAGATTTAGCATTTTCCTTGTTTCAGTCGATTTTCCGGCAAAGTCGAGATTCGTCGCAACGCTGTCAGAAAATCGAAACAAAGCTATGACAAATTTTTGATATTTATTCCGAAAATCTCAAAAAAATTTCAAAAAAATTACATTTGCCTGTTTATCAAGATGTTCTATTCGCATCTAAACCGAGCGCCCAAATAAAAAAGAGAACTTGCCTGCAAGTTCTCTTTTTTATGAAAGTTGCGTATACAAACATTTATTTTACAACTTTTGCCAAAGCGGCGCCCGGTTTAAATTTAACAACCTTACGCGCAGGAATGTTGATAGGCGTTTTAGTTTTAGGATTAACGCCTTTACGGGCAGCTTTTTCAACTACCTGGAAAGAGCCAAAGCCTAACAAAGCAACCTTGTCGCCATTCTCTACTGCGCTTTCTACTGTTTTAATAAAAGCTTCTACAGCTTTTTTTGCATCAACTTTGGAGAGTTCCGCCTCTTTAGCGACTGCACCAATAAAATCTGTCTTGTTCATAACGAAAATAATTTTTTAAATTAGTAAACATATATTATATAAAACGTTCTACATCCCTTTTTTCGGCGGTAAAGTTAATCTTATTTTTGAAATTCCGCAATTTTCATGCCTGTTTTTTGCTTAAACGATATGTTTTTCAACATAAAATATGAAAAGCCTATAGTTTTTTATATTTTTGTACCCTGATTTTAA
This sequence comes from Tannerella sp., assembly GCA_031257565.1. Lineage (GTDB taxonomy): Bacteria > Bacteroidota > Bacteroidia > Bacteroidales > Tannerellaceae > Tannerella. The sequence goes on from JAIROL010000044.1 coordinate 3,388, forward strand.
TAATGATCTTATGGAGCAACGAGGATTTAATTTATATGCAAATATACCGGCAGTAACCAAAAACCTGATTATCATTAACGTACTCTTTTGGTTTGCAACAATCATCATGTCTAAACTAAATCTGACAAGCATGCTGGGGTTGCATTATCCTGTGGCGAAGGATTTCCGTCTTTACCAGTTCATCGCCTATATGTTCATGCATGGCTCTTTCAGTCACCTGTTCTTCAATATGTTTGCAGTCTATATGTTCGGACGTATATTAGAATCCGTATGGGGTCCCAAACGCTTCCTCACCTATTACATGATAACCGGTATAGGCGCCGGTTTGATCAACATCCTGGTAGCATACATAAGAATCAAAGCTATCGAGCCCCATCTGGATCCGGAATCGATAGCTATGGTATACAGGGATGGCGCAGATATTATCAAACAAGGGAAAAACTACTCCGACTCCATGCTTGGCCAATTGAACATACTGATAAACTCGACTACGGTGGGAGCATCCGGCGCCGTCTTCGGAATACTTCTGGCCTTCGGAATGTTATTTCCAAACATGCCTTTGTTTATAATACCTTTTCCGTTCCCCATAAAAGCCAAATACCTGGTCGTCGGTTACGGTTTAATCGAATTTTTTGCAGGCGTCGTAAATTTCAGTTTTGATAATGTCGCTCACTTCGCTCATCTCGGAGGCATGCTGTTTGGCGTCATACTTGTTTTATACTGGAGAAAAAAAGATCGAAACAATGGCAGGTATTTTTACTGAAATAAACCGCAGGTTTAGCGCGGGGTCTATTCCGGCCAGGTTTATATATATTAATGTAGGGGTTTTTATCCTTATAAAACTACTGATGATTATTTTGCGCCTTTTTATGAAAGAGGCGTCATTTTTAGAATATATAGAAGCGCCTTCGTCTCCGACCTTACTGGTACGCCGGCCATGGACGATCATTACATATATGTTCGTACACTTCGATTTCCTTCATATACTCTTTAATATGCTGTGGCTCTACTGGTTCGGGCAAATATTTCTGATGTTTTTTACCGGCCGGCAGTTAGGCGGGCTGTATCTACTGGGAGGTATTGCCGGAGCGGCGTTTTTCCTGATAACCTATAATTCGTTCCCTTTGTTAAAACAGTTCGCTGCGAACAGTTTTCTTGCCGGAGCCTCCGCCTCCGTAATGGCAATCGTTTTTGCCGCTTCATTTTACCGGAAAAATTTTACGATTAACCTTCTTCTCATCGGACGCGTCAAACTTATTTATTTGGCTATAGGCGTTTTACTGCTTGATATCCTGGCTATTACATCCGAGAATGCAGGAGGGCATATCGCTCATATAGGGGGGGCATTGCTTGGAATACTTTTTGCGGTTCAGTATCAGAAAGGAAAAGATATTACCGGTTTTATAAACAAAATAATCGATCGGTTTGTTAACTTCATCACACACAAGCCAACTTTCAGAACGTACCGTACAAACAAACATTTTTCTCAACATAAAAAACAGGATACCGGCGACCGGTCGGAAACCGACGACGAGTATTTACGTCGCAGAAATGAAGAAAATCGCATGATCGACGAGATACTTGATAAACTTAAACGATCAGGATACGAAAGTCTGTCTGCCGAAGAAAAAAAGAAATTATTTGATGCGAGTAGAAAATAAAAAAACGAAGTGGTATACCCCATTCAAGCTGTTGTTTCATTCTTTTTTTGCCTCGCTGAATATTATTTTAGCGCTGTTCTTTATTGCATCCGCTTATTCGGATATCATATCTCCGGAGAAATACGTTCTATTTGCCTATCTCGGACTGGCCTTTCCGATATTGCTATCTGCAAATATCTGTTTCCTTGCCTATTGGGTGATTACAAAAAAATGGCGGTTCGTATTTATACTGATTGCGGCTTTCGCTCTATGCTGGGGTCCCTTGTCACGTTTCTGCCCGCTCCATTTAAAGACGAAAGTACTGCCGCAGGAAGATCTGATAAAGGTTCTATCCTATAATGTAATGAGTTTCGCCTACAAAGATCATACAAAAGAATCTCCGAATAATATCCTGCAATATATAGCAGAATCAAAAGCCGACGTCGTCTGTCTACAAGAATATATGGTCAGTTCCCGCAACAACCTGATGAGTTCTAAAGATGTTGCGGAAGCGCTACCTATGTATCCTTACATTGCAGAAATTATTTTCTCGCCTCCTGAAAAAAAACGCTACAAATACGGATTAGCCGTCTTATCAAAATTTCCGATCACAAGCTCGCGGAGAATTCCGTTTTCTTCCGTATATAACGGTTCTTCCATTCACGAAATAAACGTGCGCGGGAAAAAAGTCGTTATCGTAAACAATCACCTGGAATCTTTTAAACTAACCGCAGAAGACCGTTCCAAATATTCGAATATGATCACTCATGTCAGCATTGAATCATTTGACGGGCTTCGCGGTTCGATACGGCAAAAATTAGGACAAGCATTCCGGACGCGAGCAAAACAGGCTGAGACAATTGCCGACGAAATACGCAAGGCCAACGGATATTACACAATCGTATGCGGAGACTTCAATGACGCCCCTCTATCCTATGCGCTCCGAACCATTCAGGGTACTCTTGCAGATGCATACGCAGAATCCGGTTTCGGCATGGGAATATCATACAATCGGAATTTCTTCCTGTTCCGTATCGATCATATTCTTCACTCGCCAAGTATGGATGCGTATAACTGCCGCGTCGATACGCGCGTAAATCTATCCGACCACTATCCCATCCATTGCTATCTGAAATTAAATTAACGATTTGTTTTGTATTTCTCCCTGCTTATACTATCTTTGCCCCGAATTTAATTTACGAAAAGGTGAATCTAATCGTAGAGCAAGGAAACACAATGCTGAAGGTTGCTGTGTTCGACGGCGAACGTATCGCGGCGTTTTTTTTAAAAGAAAATTGCGATGCGTCGTGGGTTAATGAAATATGCGAACAATATCATCCGGACAAAGGTATTATGTCTTCCGTAACAGAAAAAAATGACGCATTAATAAACTCGTTAAAAGAGAAAATGTCTTACTTTTTATGGCTTGACGAATATCATCCTGTTCCTGTAAGCATTGAATATGAAACAAAAAACACGTTGGGAAAAGACAGAATAGCGGCGGTTGTCGGCGCAAATCACCTGCAACCGGAACAAAATATACTGATTATTGATGCGGGAACTGCAATTACTTATGAACTAATTGAATCGTCGGGCATTTACAAAGGCGGAAATATTTCGCCAGGATTAACGACCCGTTTTCGTTCGCTTAACCAATTCACCCGTCAATTACCGTTAGTGAAAGAGAAAAATGACGTTCCGCTTATAGGCACAAGTACCGAATCGGCCATCTTAGCAGGAGTAGTGAACGGTATCGTTTATGAAATGGACGGATATATCGATACGTTAAAAGCAAAATACGGTGATATTTTTATTTTTTTAACAGGAGGTCACTCATTTTATTTTGAAAGACGATTGAAAAATCACATCTTTGCAGACGCTAATTTGGTATTAGTTGGTTTAAACAGAATATTGGAATACAATGCAAAAAAGAATTAATCTGATTATCGTATCAGGGTTTTTGTCTTTTTTAGCGGTCTCTATGACAGCTCAAAACAGCACAAATTCGCCTTATACTCGTTACGGATATGGTGAATTGGCCAATCGCTCGTTCGGAGCCGGAAGGTCAATGGGAGGAGTAGGAATAGGGTTGCGTTCGTCAAAACAGATTAATCCTATGAATCCGGCGTCATATTCATGTATGGACTCCATGACGTTCCTTTTCGACTTCGGGGCGTCGGCGCAACTGTCCTGGTATAGCGACGGAACAAACAAACAAAACGATATCAACGGTAACGTTGAATATATGGCGATGCAATTCCCCTTATACAGGCATATTGCGATGAGCGCCGGATTATTGCCGTACACGCATGCAGGATACAATTTTGGGGAAACAAAGACTTCCGGAGGCCAGTATTACCTGGAATCCTTTAACGGCATAGGCGGATTAAACCAATTATACGCCGGATTGTCTATCGATATATGGAAGAAGCGTCTTTCCGTCGGCGCCAATATAAATTACTTATTCGGATCAAATACGCATAGAGCCTCCACCTCTTATGCATCGTCGAACACAACATATCTTTACAATACGAAAACAGTTAAGCTCAGGGCGGCGACTTTTGACTTAGGGCTACAGTATACGCATCCGATGAGTAAAACCGATCATTTAATACTCGGTTTAACATATGCGCCGAAAAAGCGTCTCAACAGCGACGTCTACGAAACAATAGCAAACGGCTCGGAGATAACATCCTCGGATACCATTAAAAACCTGGCGTACGATCTGCCTGCCGGATACGGGATCGGCGTTTCGTATGTAAAGGATAATAAATTCATGGCGGCTGCGGATTTTTCATACCAGCAATGGAGCAAGGCGTCATTCGCCGGCAAAAATGACGAGTTCAAAAACCGCTCTAAATTGAACGCCGGTATTGAATATATTCCGAATCTGTATTCCCGACCGTATTATAACCGTATGAAGTACAGATTAGGCTTGAATTACGCGAACTCATATGTTCAAATAAACGGAAACGGTTATAAAGAATATAGCGCCACGATGGGATTAGGATTTCCGATAAGCGACGCCCGCTCTTTTATTAATTTATCGTTTGAATACGTAAAAATAAAACCGGACGCCAAGACAATGATTGATGAAAGCTATCTGAGAATGACATTATGTTATACGTTCAACGAATATTGGTTCTTTAAGAGAAAAGTAGACTAGAGGTTAAACAACTTAAATAAATGAGAAATGAAGAGCAAAATTTTTCTATTAGCCGCAGTTTTTTTAATAACGGCAGGCGTAAATGCACAGAAAGGGGTAGATAGCGGAACTCCCTACGGTTCCGGTGAAGACAGCATTCGTTGTCTTACAAATATCAGTTTGTTTATTCCATATGCGAAATCGAACAACTTCAAAGATGCGTATCCTTTCTGGAAAATAGTATATGACGAATGTCCCGCATCGACCAAAAACATTTATGTTTACGGCGTTAATATCATTTCCTGGCAAATCTCTCAGGAAACGGATGCGACCAGGAAAGATGCGCTTATCAATGATTTGATGAAATTATACGACGATCGCATAAAATATTTCGGAGATGACAAACAATACGGCAAAGACTGGATCGTTTCACGTAAAGCGCAAACGTACAACCAGTTAAAAGGAGACAATACAGATCCGGGCGTGATATACAAGTGGACCGGAGATGTTCTTGACGAATTTAAAGACAAAACAGAGCCTTTGGCTATATCGCTTTACATGTTCGCCTCTTTCAAGTTAATGCAAAACGATACGGACAAGTATAAATCCCAATATGTTAACGACTTCCTGAAATGCTCCGACATACTCGACGCTCAATATGCAGCAGCAGAAGCGGCCAATAATGAAAAAGACGCTGAAAATATTCTTACCCGCAAAACGGAAATAGAACAGAATTTTGCAGCAAGCAGCGTAGCTGATTGTGAAACATTGCAAAGCATCTATGCATCCAAAATAGAAGAAAACAAAGACAACCTGGACTTCCTGAAAGAGACCATGACGCTGCTTCGCCGCGTGGGTTGTAAAGAATCGGATGCATACATCGCGGCGGCGGAATATTCCTACCAAATGGAGCCTACGGCAGAATCCGCAATGGGACTCGGCACCAAAGCATTCAAGGATAAAGATTATGCCACAGCCGAAAAATATTACAACGAAGCAATCAGTATGTCTGATAATTCCGACATAAAGGCCGACCTTTATTACGCGTTGGGAGCAATGGCCAGCCAACAGGGACAACATGTTAAATCCAAACAATACAGCCAGAAATGTCTCGCCGAGAAACCCGGTTACGGCCGCGCATACATTCTGATTGCACAGGCTTATGCAGCAGGAGGCAAAGGTGTTTTCCCGGATGATCCGGTACTTATGAAATGCGTTTACTATGCCGTTGTAGACAAACTTGAAAGAGCGCGCCACGTAGATTCGTCAGTTGCCGACGAAGCCGCGAGACTAATCGCTACCTACAGTAAATATTTCCCGACAAAAGAAGAAGTCTTCATGCACCCCTCTTTAAATGCAGGCGAAAACTTCGCGATCGGGAGCTGGATTGGCGAAACAGTAAGAATCAGATAAAGGCGGAACTCCTTATTCAATGACGAGTTTTCCCCGCATAAACCCTTTAAGAGGCATGGCTATCCTATTACTGGCGACGGCTATGCCTCTATTTTTCTTTGTATCCTGCATAAGAGAAAAAAAAGACGTGGTCGAGATTGTTTTCGACCCTCAGACCTCCTATACTCTGAAAGAAACAAATGTGGAATCGCTCATATCGGATTCCGGAGTAACAAGATACAAAATTATAACCGCAACATGGCTGATGTTCGGCAAAGCCTCCGAACCCTACTGGTATTTTCCGGACGGCGCATACCTCGAGAAATTCGATACGACCTTTAATATTGAAGCAAGCATTAAAGCCGACACGGCATATTTTTATGAACGCCGCAAATTATGGGAATTAAACGGACATGTCGATATATCGAATCTGAAAGGCGAACGCTTCCAGACGTCGCAACTTTTCTGGGACCAGAATAAAGAAACCATCTATTCGGATTCTTTTATACGCATATCAAAAGGAGAGAGTATCAATACAGGGATCGGATTCCGTTCTAACCAGGACATGAGTATATACGAAATTTACAATTCCAGCGCGGATATACCGGTAGATATGCAACGCCGGGCTATTGTCGGCGATTCCATCCCTCCGGATTCTCTGAACAATAAAGAAAACATGCCGGCAACGATCCCTGAAAATAATCGGGATTAGATCATTTCCGACGGCGCCTCACCTGCAAACGCGCCGAAATCAGAATAAAATTCATGCCGAATCAAAAAAAAGAGTATTTTTTATGTCCGTTTTTATTTTTTTTATACCTTTGTGCCCTTAAATAGGATCGCTTTCTATTTACAGAATATAATACTCTGATTAAATGAATATTAATCGTAATAAATTATAAAAATGGCAACACTGGAAAAAATAAGAAACAAAGCCGGACTATTAGTCGCCATTGTAGGCGTGGCTTTATTTGCTTTTATCATCGGAGATCTTTTGAACTCAGGCTCTTCTTTTATTAACAGAAACCAGAACGACGTGGTTGTCGTAAACGGTAATGCGGTGGATTATCAGGAATATATGAACCGCGAGAACGAGTTGATGGAAATATATAAACTTCAGATGGGCGTCTCCAACCTTTCCGATAATTATATGAACCAGATTCGACAGTCTGTCTATGAAGAAATAGTCATGGAAAAGATCATAGATCCGCGTCTGGAAAAGCTGGGTATTGTCGTTACTTCTCAGGAAATGACCGATATGGTCGAAGGCGAAAATATATCGCCGATTCTTCTCCAGTTGCCGATGTTCCAGAATCCTCAAACGAGGGCTTTTGACAGAAATTCAGTGATCATGTTCTTAAATCAGATTAAAAATATTGAAAGCTATCCTGAAAATATTCAGGGACAACTGTTGCAAGGCAAGGCCCTGTGGATGTTCTGGGAGAAAAATATAAAACGTAACCGCCTGACCGAGAAATATACGACGATCCTTAGCAAAGCGGTTGTCGCCAACTCGCTTGAAGCAAAAGATGCATTTAATAATTCATCCGTAAGTTCCGACATTGCTTATGCCATGGGGTCTTTTGCAAACGTCGCCGATTCAACCATCCATATACCTGCTTCCGAAATAGAAAAACTATACGACGAACGGAAAGAAATGTTCCGTCAACAGGAAGCCTGTATTATCGATTACATCGCGATCGATATCGTTCCCAGTCCGGGCGATTATGAGAAAGCGTCAAAAGAGATGGACGCTATACGTGCAGAACTGGCGATTAGCGACAATGTAGCGGCGCTGACAAATGAAAAATCGGAACGTAAATATGTGAATGCTTTCTTTTCGGAAAAAGGATTCAGCGCCGATAAAGAGGTAATAGATTTTGTTACTTCGGCAGAAATCGGCGATATTGAAGGCCCCCTGTTCAAGGACAACCAATATCGACTGCTGAAACTTATCGACAAGACAGTGAACGCAGATTCCGTTCATGTGCTGGAAATGCAGCTTGCTCCACGCGCGACCGAAGCCGAAACAAGAGCCTATGCCGACAGTATTTTAAATGTGGTCAAAGGCGGCGCTGATTTTGCCGGATTAGCACGGAAGCATTCCGTAGACCAAATGGCGGAAAATAACGGAGAAATAGGTTGGGTGACCGAAGCCGGCGCACTACAAGGCATTAACGAAGAGTTCAGGAAAACCGCGTTTTCCTTACCGGTCGGTCAAAGCGCTATTGTGAAATCGAACTATGGGCTGCATATCGTAAAGGTTACGGACAGGACCCGAAACGTCCCCAAGTACAAAGTGGCGGATATCGTTTATACGGTAACGCCAAGCTCCGCAACACGCAGCCGGTTGTATAATTCCCTCAACCAGTTTATAGCCAATAATAACAGTATTGAGAAAATAGAAACGGCGGCAAAAGACAACGGATACGACCTTGTTGCAAATGCGCGCGTATACAGTACGGATATGGCTATCGGCAATATCACAGGCGCGCGTCAGGTCGTTCGCTGGGCTTTCAACAGTAAAAAAGGAGATATCTCCGAGATTAACGAATGTGACGACAAATTTGTTGTAGCAACCCATAAGGGAAGGCTTCCGGAAGGCTATCAGTCATTGGCGTCCGTAACGCCACAGTTAAAAGCGGAGCTTGCCGCCAGAAAAAAAGGAGAAGAACTGGCTGCAAATCTTAAGTCTAAAAATCTGTCGACTATTGCGGCTTATGCCGATGCGATGAATACAAACCCGGACACAGTCAGATTTATTACAATGGCAACATCGCGTATTACCAACATCGGCGCCGAGCCAAAACTGAATGCGTTAGTCGCAGCCGCTCCGCTAAACAAAGTCAGCGAACCGGTGGTCGGCAATAACGGCGTTTATGTATTTGAAGTGACAAATCGCACGAATGACAACAGCGTCTATGATGAAAAAATACAAATCAGTATGCTGGAAGCAAATAACGCTTACCGTGTCGGCGGACTCGCATTCCGGTATATGCAACAGCATGCTAAAATAGAAGATAACCGCATACGTTTTTATTAAAAACGCCTGCACGGACAAATAACAAATAAAAAGCTGTCGCTCAATACCCTGTTGTGCGACGGTTTTTTTTATAACAGATGCAAAGGAGATGGAAAAGAAAGAATATTTGACAGGCATGACGCTGGAAGAACTTAAAACTGTGGCGTCGCGCATAGATCTTCCCGTCTATGCCGCAAAACAGTTGGCAGACTGGCTTTACAAGAAAAAAATACGCTCTATTGACGAGATGACCAATATTGCCGCAGCTAAACGCGAATTATTAGCGTCGCATTACGAAACAGGTAACAGACCTCCGGCTGAAGCCATACATTCGGCTGACGGCACAATTAAATACCTGTTTGCGGTAAACGACAATTCCCAATTCATTGAATCCGTATATATCCCCTCGAAAGAAAGAGCCACGCTTTGCGTATCTTCACAGGCAGGATGCAAAATGAACTGCCTTTTCTGTATGACAGGCAAGCAAGGGTTCTCCGCGCAACTTACGGCGAATGAGATACTAAATCAGGCGCAGTCAATCCCGGAAAGCCGGGAGTTAACAAATATCGTGTTTATGGGAATGGGAGAGCCTTTGGATAATACCGGCGAATTATTCAAGGTCCTTGATATACTTACTGCGCCCTACGGTTACGGCTGGAGTCCCAAGCGTATAACCGTATCCACAACAGGTATTATTCCGAGCCTGAAACGGTTTCTTGAAGAAAGCAGTTGCCATCTTGCCGTCAGCCTGCATTCCCCCTACCGCGAAGAACGCCTTTCGCTTATGCCGGTTGAGAAAGCATACCCTATCGACAGCATTATCGACCTGCTGCATGCGTACGATTTTTCACATCAGCGACGGGTATCTTTCGAATACATCCTGTTCGAAAACCTGAATGATACGGAGCGACACGCAAGAGAACTGGCTCGCCTGCTGAAGGGGCTGGATTGTCGCATAAACCTGATAAGGTTTCATGCTGTTCCGGGGGTCCATCTTCGCGGCAGTCATGAACGGAAAATGGAAAGATTCCGCGATCTGCTAAATTCCCTGGGCGTACTATGCACAATAAGAACGTCTCGCGGCGAAGATATCTTTGCGGCATGCGGCATGCTGTCAACTACAAAAAATAATAAAAAATAATACATATTTGTATAGAATTTACTACATTTGCGGTATCATTCGTACACACCAAAACAGAACTAATATGAGACCTTTTGTTTTTATAACACTAATATCCTTGACCTTGGGATTAAGTTCATGCGACTCAGGCTCTACAATGTCGCGTGCAACAGGTATAGCATACGAAGTTATTGTCGTTATGGACAAAGCTGCGTGGGACGGCGCTGCCGGTTCTGCAGTAAAAGAAGAATTGACCTCTCCCGTCCCGTATCTGCCGCAGGCGGAATCCTCTATGAGATACACTTATGCAAGGCCTGATCAATTTGACGGTTTACTGAAATATGTCCGCAACATTCTGATTGTAAATATTGACAAAAAGCTGTACACAAAGGTATCGCTTCTCAAAGAACCTGATAAATGGGCCAGAGGACAGATGGTCGTTTATATGAACGCGCCGGACGCCCGGTCACTGGAAACTTTTCTTTTGGAACATCAACGCGCTATTGTCAATTTCTTCACAAAAGAAGAAATGAAACGCACAAAAGAATTTTTGTATCAGACATATAGCCCCACTGTGATGGAAAAAGTAAAAGCGAAGTTTGGCATAACATTAAATGCGCCCTCCGAGATAGCCTCATTCAAGGATGGGGAAGACTGCCTTTGGTTTTCCAACGACGCTGCCGTCGGACGTATGGACTTACTTATTTACAGCTTTCCGTTTGAAGATCCGAACACCTTTACCCTCGATTATCTGGTCGCAAAACGCGATTCATTTACCAAACAAATGATTCCCGGCTCATTTCCGGGTTCTTATATGTCTACGGAAAAACGCGTCGTCGACTATGACGCCATTACATTGCACGGCAAATATTGCGGCGTATTACGCGGTTTGTGGCGAATGGAAGGCGGCGATATGATGGGCGGACCGTTTGTCAGCTATGCGCGCGTTGACGAAGCGAATAAACGCGTCATCGTCACCGAAGGTTTTGTATACGAACCGCAAAAAGATAAACGTAATTATATCCGTCGCATGGAAGCCGCATTGCAAACAGCGCGCTTCCCCGATGAACAGGAGACCGAATCCGCGGACGCTACCGATGACGATCTAAAGACAGAATAAAAACTGCATGGAAGAAAAACTGATTAAAGTAGGAATTTCACAAGGAGACAGCAACGGTATTGGCTATGAAGTGATCTTGAAAGCTTTCTCCGACCCTAGATTATTTGAACTTTGTATACCTATTTTATATGGTTCGCAAAAAATAGCGTCATTTTATAACAAAATGCTTGAAGCCTCCGGAATTACGCCGGTAGAAATATATACAATAAACGACGCGCAAAAAGCTGTTCACGGAAAATTGAATCTGATTCGTTGCGTCGACGATAATATACGTATAGAACCGGGGCAATCAACCGAAGCAGGAGGCAAGGCGGCTTACATGTCGCTTGAAGCCGTTGTCTCCGACTTGAAAAAAGACATGATCGACACGCTCTTAACAGCGCCGATCAATAAGCATAATATACAAAGCAAAGATTTCAATTTTCCGGGACATACCGAGTATTTGGAGAAAAAATTCGGAGACGACAATCATAAATCCCTGATGATCCTGCTCAACGATTATATGCGCGTGGCATTAGTTACAGGGCATATTCCGCTGTCGGAAGTGAAAGGGCAACTAACGACTGCCGCCATATCGGAAAAACTGACCCTCTTCAATCGGTCGTTACGTGAAGATTTTGGTATTATACGCCCGCGTATAGCTGTTTTGTCGCTAAATCCTCATGCAGGAGACAAGGGGCTTATCGGAAATGAAGAAGCCGACGTCATTATGCCGGCAATAGAAAATGCGGACAAAAACAACATGTCGGTTTTCGGCCCTTATGCCGCCGACGGATTCTTTGGAGCGCAAACGTACCAGCTCTTTGACGGAGTACTTGCGATGTACCACGATCAGGGTCTTGCTCCGTTCAAAGCCCTATCCATGGACGACGGGGTCAATTTCACTGCCGGCTTATCGATTATCCGTACATCGCCCGCTCATGGGACAGCATTTGACATTGCCGGAAAAAACATGGCGTCAGAAAGCTCGTTACGCCATGCTATTTATACGCTCATCGACGTTTACAGAAACAGAAAAAAATACCATGCCGCAATGGCAAACCCGTTGCGAAAACAATATGTAGACAGAAGCGGCGACAAAGAGAAACTGGATCTTACAAAAGACGATTGATTAACAGACCATGAATCATTAATCTTAATTACATGTTAAAAGATAAAATTATCGTATATACGTCAGGAACATTCGACATGTTTCATTACAATCATTTACGGATGATTAATTACGCGCGCAGCCTCGGCGATATATTGATTGTGGGAGTAAGCACGGATGAATTGGTTTCGTCATATAAAGACCTGCCGATCATCCCATTCAATGAAAGGCTCCAGATCATAGAAGCGCTGAAGACTCCCGACATTGTAATTCCTCAACGTACGCTCGATCATACTGAGATTGTCAAAAAACTCAATATAGACGCATTTGTCGTTGGCGACGACTGGGTTGGAAAATACGATTACCTGAAAGAATCAGGGGTGGACGTCTTTTATTTTCCATACGGTTCGGGAGTGTCGTCTTCCTCTATCAAAAAAACAATACACGATTCGTATGAAAACTCCCTCCAGAAAGAACGCAATGCGAAACCGGTTACGATAAAAGGATTTAAGGTAAACGAAAAACAAACGGCCACATCCGGTAAAAAGAAAGAATAAAAAGATGTCTAAATACGCATTGATAACGGGTGGTACCAAAGGTATAGGTTATTCCGCAGCAAAAAGTCTCGGAGAGATGGGTTATAACCTCCTGCTGACTTACGGCGCCGACACAATCGCAGCGCAGAAAGCGTGCGCCGATCTGCGTCATGAACATAAAGTAGACGCAACATCCTTACAGGCAGACTGTTCGGATAAGAAAGCGATTGATATTATCGATCGTCATATAAACGACAGAGGCATAAGACTTGACGTGATTGTATTCAATGCAGGACTTACCTGCCGCGACTATTTTGAAGAAATGAAATATGAAGACTGGGAGCGGGTGTTTTTTGCAAACGTCCATTACCCGACATTTTTGCTTCAACGACTTCTCGGAAATATCAATAACGGCGGAAGCGTTCTATTCACCGGCTCCCTCATGGGAATTTTGCCGCATGCCGCATCGTTGTCATACGGCGTTACGAAAGCTGCAGTACATGCGCTCGTAAAAAATCTCGTCAAATTTATGGCGCCATATAATATACGTATCAATGCCGTAGCTCCCGGCTTCGTTAATACCGAATGGCAGAAAAACAAGCCGGCCGAGATACGCAAGAATATAGAAAATAAAATAGCTCTGGGACGTTTCTGCGATCCGGACGAACTGGCCGGAATTTATAAATTACTAGTCGAAAACTCTTATATTAACGGAGAAATAATTATAGCCGACGGAGGCTATTCTTACAAGTAAAAGAAATGAGCGCTATATCCGATAAAGAATACGAATCCTCCCTCAAATCCATTGAAACGGAAAATTACATAGACCGGTGGTTTTACCGTCCCGTCGGCTTTCGCATAGCAAAACTGCTACGCAACACGGGTATTACCCCAAATATGGTAACAATTATTTCCATCTTCGTCGGCGTTGCGACAGGTCCGCTGTTCTACTACAACAATATCTATTTGACACTGCTTGGAATACTTTGTCTTATTATTGCAAATATTCTTGACTGCGTCGACGGTCAACTGGCGCGTCTTACCGGTATTAAATCGAAAATAGGACGTATTCTTGACGGCCTTGCAGGCGATATATGGTTCGCCCTGATCTATATCTCTCTGGCTTTAAGGCTTAACAACGTATACGACGATACATGGTTGTTTTTCATTTTTGCCGTTCTGTCCGGCTTATCACACCTCATACAAGCCAACATAACCGATTATTACAAGACGCTCCACCTTTATTTTGTAAGTAAAGGAAAAGGGTCCGAATTTCAGAATTTCGATGAGATTCGTACACAATATAGAAACATGAAGCCCGGGGTTGGAAAGGTTTTATATTTCTTTTATATGGGTTACACCTCGATACAGGAAGCCGTAACCCCCAAATTGCAGCTCATGCTTAAAAACCTCCGGGCAAAATACGGAGACGACATTCCGGAGGATATACGCATCGATTTCCGTCGTCAAAGCGGACGCCTGATGAAAAGGTTTATAGACCTGATGACATTTAACGGGCGTACAATCATACTATTTATAACGGTGTTAACAGATTGCGCCTGGTTCTATTTCTTTTTTGAAATAGTCGTCTTAAATATCATTTTGCTGATATCGATGCACAAACACGAAAATATTTGCGCTTCATTTGTTGAGAGATGAAAAAAACAGTATTAGATTTTGAAGAAATACAGAAAATAGTTCCGTTTTTCAAAACACGTCCGGGCATTTATTTTTTGAAAAAATTATTTCGCTGGACAGGTATGGATAAAGTCAATCAAATACACGCAAGTCATAATCAACTGCGTGGATCGGCTTTTACGTCCGCCATATTGAACGACCCCATGATGGATATCCACTATGAAGTCCACAACAAGGATATCCTCAGCCGGCTTCCAAAAGGAGCTTTTATCACCGTATCCAATCATCCGATCGGTTCCCTTGACGGCATTATCCTGATCGATATATTTGCCTCCATACGTCCTGACTTCCGCGTTATGGTTAACGAGATTCTGGCGCACGTCTCAGCGATGGAGGACAATTTTATTCCCGTCATACCAAGAACGGACGACAACCAGGATCGTAATCATAAAAATGTAAACGGCATCCGTCTTTCTTTTTCACAATTGAAAAACGGCCACCCCATGGGTTTTTTTCCTGCCGGCGCGATGTCTTTCTATGATAAGAAACAAAAAAGAGTGCGCGACCTGCCATGGACGCGCAGCATCATACGCCTGATACGAAAAGCCAATGTTCCGGTTATCCCCGTTTATTTCGACTGCCTTAATTCCAAATTTTTCTATCGCCTGGGACATATCAGTTGGAAATTACGCATGTTACGGGTTGCAAAAGAAGCATTCAATAAAAAAGGACAAACCCTGCATGTATATTTAGGGAAACCGATCCCTCCCGAAAACATCAAAATATTTCAGGAAGATCATTTGCTCGCCGAATTTTTATATAACACAACTTATAATATTAAATAAAAAAAGACGACCTATCGCCCCTTTTATCATCGGCAAGCCCTTATTTTTTATCAACTCTTTCCTTATTGCCAAAATAAATCGTAATTTTGCGGACTGAAATAAATATGGATATGATAAATAAGATAAAAGACCTGTTGGACGAGGTACAGGAGCTGAAAGCCGACAGTATGGAAGAGTTGGAAGCCCTGCGTATAAAATACCTGAGTAAAAAGGGGACAATTTCTTCTTTAATGAATGATTTCCGGAATGTTGCCGCCGATCAGAAGCGCGAAGTCGGAAAGCGCCTGAATGAACTGAAAGAGCTGGCGCAAAACAAAATCAACGAAATGAAAGAAGGATTTGAAAACCTGAACGCCTCGGATAGCGAATATGACCTGACAAGAACATCCTATCCGATACCGCTCGGTACGCGCCACCCGTTATCTATCGTCAAAAAAGAAATCTGCGATATTTTTGCCCGTCTCGGATTCAGTATTGCGGAAGGACCGGAAATAGAAGACGACTGGCATGTGTTTTCTTCTCTTAACTTCGCGGAAGATCATCCGGCGCGCGATATGCAGGATACGTTTTTCATTCGGCGTCAGCCGGACGTCATCCTGCGCACGCATACGTCGTCCGTACAAACGCGCGTAATGGAACGCCAACAACCTCCCGTCCGTATTATATGCCCGGGACGCGTTTACCGTAACGAAGCTATCTCCTATCGCGCGCATTGTTTCTTCCATCAGGTGGAAGCTTTATATGTGGACAAAGACGTTTCATTCGCCGACCTGAAACAGGTATTATTATACTTTGCAAAAGAGCTGTTCGGGGAAGATACGAAAATACGCCTCCGTCCGTCCTATTTCCCGTTTACGGAACCAAGCGCCGAAATGGATATCAGTTGTAATATCTGTGGCGGAAAAGGATGTCCGTTCTGTAAACATACGGGATGGGTTGAGATTCTGGGATGCGGCATGGTGGACCCGAATGTTTTAGATAACTGCGGCATAGATAGCCGGATTTATTCCGGATATGCGCTCGGCATGGGTATTGAACGTATTACGAACCTCAAATACAGAATCAAGGATTTACGTCTGTTTTCGGAGAACGACAAACGGTTCCTGCGCCAGTTTGAAGCGGCATATTGATATTTGTTCAAGCGCCGTCTATACGATTAAACGGCAAACGAACCTCAAATGAACGATTAAAACAATTTATGATACAATGACAAAAAAAGAACGATATAATGGCGTCATTGAATGGTTTGAAAAAAATGTGCCTGTCGCGGAAACGGAATTGCATTATAAAGAACCGTTTCAATTGCTTATTGCCGTCATTTTATCCGCTCAATGTACGGACAAAAGGGTAAACATGGTTACCCCGGCGCTATTCGAGGCATATCCCACCCCTGAAAAATTAGCCAAAGCAACGCCTGAAGAAGTTTATGAGTACATCAAAAGCGTGTCGTATCCGAATAATAAAGCCAAACATCTTGTCGGAATGTCCCAAATGCTCTTACGCGACTTTGAAGAAATTGTCCCGTCAGACGTGGACGAATTACGGAAATTACCCGGCGTAGGACGCAAGACGGCGAATGTAATCGCTTCGGTTCTATTTGATAAACCGGCCATGGCCGTCGATACGCACGTCTTTCGCGTGGCCAACCGGATCGGACTGACAACAAACAGCAAAACGCCCTTAGCGACCGAGAAAGAACTGGTAACCTATATTCCGGAAAAGCTGATATCCAAGGCCCATCACTGGCTTATTCTGCATGGGAGGTATGTTTGTACCGCCCGTAAGCCTAAATGCGAAGAATGCGGCATATCGCCGTGGTGCAAATATGACAGCGATCATGCGTTTAAGCATTCATTTGATTAAACACGAATCCGCTATTGCTCGACATATCTGACTTCCGGCATAAGAATGATTCCAAACTTATAGTATACCTCCCGGCAAATATCTTCGGCAAAACAGGCAATTTCATCGCCTGTTGCTCCTCCGTGATTAACGATTATCAATGCATGCTTTTCATAAACGCCGACATGGCCTTCTCTTTTTCCTTTCAAACCGCATTGTTCAATAAGCCACGCGGCAGGAACTTTGACACATCCTTTCGACGCCGGATAGGAAGGGATATTCGCATACTTATTCTTCAAATCGTAAAATTGCGCCTGAGGGATCGTCGGATTCATAAAAAAACTGCCTGCGTTTCCCAGTTCCTCCGGATCCGGCAATTTGTTGCGACGCGCCTCCGTTACAGCCTTACGCACAGTCTGCAACGTAATTTCGCTTCCCTTTAACGCTTCTGTCAGATTTCCGTAATCAAGCTTAAACCGAGGCGTTTTCTGCAGACGTAAATAGATATGAGCGATTATAAAAGGGTTAGGATCATAGTTTCTGAAATAACTGTTGCGATAATCAAACCGACATTCCTCCTTTGTAAATATATGCTTCATGAACATATTATATGCTTCAACCGCTTCCACCACATCTTTTATTTCCACGCCGTATGCGCCGATATTCTGTACCACGGCGGCGCCTGCCTCGCCCGGGATATGTGACAAGTTCTCAATCCCTCCCCACCCTTCCGAAACGGCATATGCAACGACGGAATCCCAGCGCTCAGCCGCCCCGACACGTAACAAAACGGATTCCGGAGAGTTTTCAACGACAGTTATCCCTTTTATGTTAGAATGAATGACGACGCCATTGAAATCATTTATAAACAACAGATTACTCCCTTCGCCGATATGTATGGACTCATGATCCCGGACGGTTCCATCCCTCAGAATACGAGTCAGCTCTTCTTCGTTCTCATATTCCATAAACCAACTTGTTTTAACCGGAAGGTGGAATGTATTATGGCTTTCCAGCGAATAATCCTGTTCTATACGCATAGCGCGTTATTTGATTAAAGATCAATACTGACGTTCCAGCAACCATGCATCCTGGAAGTTGGGAGCATACTTCGACTTGATGGCGTCGCGGCTTCTGGCCGCATCCGCTTTGCTGTCAAAACTCGTCGCAATAACGCGCAACATGCCGTAGTCATTTTCTGCAATAACCGGTCTGTATCCTTCATCAAGCATACGTTCTTTCAATGAAAACGCGTTCGTCCTGTTTTTGAAACTACCTATTACTACAGAATATTTCTTTAATCCGGATACATCCTCGCCATGTACGGGACTCACTTTCTCCTGCTTAACAGATTCGTAAGAAACCTCTTCGGAAGTCAACACTTCAGTGTCGTCCTCTTCATCCTCCCAGCTATTGTCATTTGACTTAGCCTGTTCATAAGCCTTTTTATAAGCGCTGCTTTTAGATTTGCAGGAGCTTAGCGTAAACATACAGCATATTGCTGCTCCGAATAACAAAATCTTTTTCATTTTTATCTCTTTTTATAATAAGTTTTTCGCAAAGATAGCTATTTTTATTCTTACTATCCAAATACATTGGCTATTATTTCAACTCTTTGATACGTATATTACGAAACCTCAAAGCAGAGCCATGACCTAAAAATCCGATATGTCCCGATTTATTAAATAATCCGGGATGTTCTTTTTTGTCTATTGCACCGTTTTTCGCCGCTTCTTTGATATCGCCGTCAAGTATTACCGTACCGTTGAGCGTAACGCGTATCCGCGTTCCGTCAGCCATAATCTCCTGTGTATTCCATTCTCCCACAGGCTTCAGATAACCGCGTTTTGCCGGGATAACGCCGTAAACGGAACCATGATATTGATACGCGGCCAGGTCTTTATATACGGGATGCTCACTGTCGAGTATCTGGATCTCCATACCCGCATAAGCGGCGTCTCCATCAAGCGGCGCGCGTATGCCCACGCCATTATTTGCCGCCGGCGTCAGCTGAAACTCGAAACGAAAAATAAAATCGGCATATTCCTTTTTTGTATAAAGATTGCCGCCAAACTTCGTATCCTCCGAAAGCGATATACAGCCGTCTTCCAGCCTATAATCAACTAAGTTGCCGGTCCATTCGTGCATGTTCATTCCGTCAAAAAGAATTTTGAATCCCTCTTTCTTTTCTTCTGCCGAAAGCTGAAACGATTCCGGTCGCGCCAGTTCTTTCACATATATATTGCGGTAATACACTTTGCTGCCGTGCGCCTGAAGTTCTATTTGTTCGATCGGCGGAATCGGTTGCGAACGGTCCCAGTAATTTTCCATGATCACATTATCAACGACGAGCTCCCCGTTTAATATAACAGTGACGCGATCTCCGATCATTTTTATATAAAACGTATTCCATTCTCCCAGTTTATTATCGGCTACCAGAAGCGGTTTATCCGGATTCGCCTTATTATTGTACAATCCGCCGGAGCCTACCTGCGCGCCTACATTCACCCGTGAAGTATCCCAGATCTGTACCTGAGGCGTTCCGCGAAGGTAAATCCCGGCGTCGGCGTCCGGCCCTGCCGGATCGAGTTTCCAGTCGACATACATTTCAAAATCGCCATAGCGCTTTTCCGTACAGATATTATCGCCTTTACCGTTAAATACGAGCTCCCCGTCAATCGCCGACCACGCGGAACGCATTTTCTCGTCGGCTTTTGCTTGAGCATTTTTCAACGCCGCCGGCTTCATTTTAGCGCGTTCGACAGGATTTGCAACAAGTCCTTTCCAACCCGTCAGGTCTTTTCCATTAAATAAGGAAACAAATCCTGCCTCGTCCGGCATTTCATCCAGGCGCTTGCGTATAGCCTGACGCTGATAATCGGCGTCCGGATTCTGTAACGCCGAGGCGGCTTTCGTCAGCAGTTCCTTCACTTTCGCGCCGGTATAGTCTTTATTGGAAAGGGCTATTTCCATCACTGCCTGCGCCGCATTGTCTTTCAATGCCTGATCATCCATCCATTCGCCGGCATACAACATGGCCGGATAGGTTCCGGTTTTTCCGATATTCCTCAGTATCTCATTTCGCTGCCCGTCCGTCCCGGCAACCTCCATCGCTTTCCGTAAAAAGATAAGGCGGTTTTCTCCGGTCATTTTTTTACCGGAAACAAGCGCTATATAGGAATCGATTGCTCTTTCATGATAGGGAGAGGAGGATGTTCGGCAAATATCATACAACGCTTCTTCGACGTCAAAGCTCTTCCATAAGCGCAATGCGTCAAATGCGGCGTCTTTAGATGATTCGCTTCCTTCGTTAACGGCCCGTACGATAATCTTCAGCGCTTCCGAATCTCCTGTCGAGGATAATATCGGATAGTACAAATAGTTCTTCGAATCGCCCGCCTGTAACATACGGTCCGTTACTGTTTTTGTTTGTTTTTCCGGAGATAACGAAGATATGGCCGAGGCGACGGCCTGCCGTAACGGCAAAACGCAGGGGGGCTCGGCTGTCTCAAGCATCCCGCACAAAACGACAACATCTTTTTCGGAAACCACATCTTTCAGCGCTTTATAAGCTGCATTTCTAACTTCCGGCGAAGCGCTTTTGGTCTGTTCCATCACAGTAGTAAGGTATGCATCCGCCTTACGTAGAGACAACAGCTCCATTGCCGCCGCCTTTCCTTCATCAGAGGCCTGAGCCGCAACTTTTGCCACATACGGGGAGACGTCGCCATTAAAAGAAGATAACGTCGTCTTTGCCAACGATACAATTCGGATATCTTTGCTCTTAAGCATATCCGCCAGTGCGGGAAGCGCATTTTTATCGCCGATGGCGCCGAGGGCGCCGGCCGCCGCTTGCTTCACTTCAAAATCAGCATGATCCAGCAACTGTGCCAGTGTCTGCGTACCGGTTTTATCAATGCCTGTTTCTATTACTTTCAGGACTTGTTTTTTATCCGGACGCCGGGCTTCGCGTCCGATCCAGTTTAAAACGTCGATTTTTTCTTCCGTTTTAGCTTTCGGGAGCATTTTGAACATTTCCTCATACATCTCCTTATCCGCATAATCAGACGCATACCTCAATGCGGCATTCCGGTATGCTTTATCTTCATCTTTCAATGCAGCCTTAAGCGTTTTTATTTTGTCCGTCTGAGTGAGAAAAATCACTTCCAGCGCCGCGCTACGTATATGTGATGACCCTGCCTTCGTCGCATTCTTCAAAAGTTCCTGCGCCGCGGCGGCGGCCTCTTTCGTGTTTCCCTGTTCATAGACTCGTTTTATTAAGTGTATATATGCGCCATTGGCGTCCGTCGCTTCCGGCTTATAGCCCGTCACGGCGGCCGGTTCCGCCAGTTCCGCCAGCGACTCTTCGCTTCCCGTCCGGCTCAGCGCTTTAAGAACCGCCCCTTTTCTTTTTATATCGCTCGTACCGATCATGGTTGCGAGCAAACCTTCCGCACCTGTAACCGGCGGCTCGACGTCGCCCAGCGCCTGTATGATATTCCGTTGAGCCTCCGGAGAACGGGCATTCCGGCTCATCAACGCCATCTGTAACGCTTTACCGGCAGATTCTCCTCCGATAGATACGATAGCGCACGCTGCAGGA
This sequence comes from Tannerella sp., assembly GCA_031257565.1. Taxonomy (GTDB): domain Bacteria; phylum Bacteroidota; class Bacteroidia; order Bacteroidales; family Tannerellaceae; genus Tannerella. The sequence continues at coordinate 25,381 of JAIROL010000044.1, forward strand.
CTGCTCAATTCATCTTCCGTCAGATATCCGGATAATTTATTGATACCGGCGTCCGAGCCGACGATCGCTAATTGACGTATAATAAAGGCTTTCGTCTCACGTTCATGCACTTCGTCCAAAATGGCAATAAAAGCTTGTTCCGTCTTATTCTTCAGTACTTCATCAGCAGAAGCATAATGCGCCAAGCCGCTTAATGCATATTCCACAGCCGAATTATCTCCTTTCCCCGGAGGATTCATCATACCAACCAGTATTTTAACTCCTTCCGCCCCGGTACCGGCAAGTTCTTTCATCAATTGATCATACGCGCTCGGCTTCTTTGCAGGAAGCTGAGCCAAGACATCGGCTATAACCGTAGAAACGGCGCGGTTAGCCGGAATTTGTGCAGTCATAACGCCTGTATACAGCGCAAGAACAGTGCATATCAGGTAACTATAAAATTTATTTTTCATCTTTCAATCATTAAACGGTTAACTAAAATCATATATTCCAGGGAGCTCTCATCGGTTGATCAAGTAGTTTATTTGCCGCTTCATCATTGACAAACTGCAGTTGAACCGGATCAAAGTGAAGCGTTCTGTTCAGACGCAAAGCAACAGTACCCATATTAACAATTGTAGATGAACGAAAACCATTACGTTCATTAAGAGCGAATGGTTGGCGCGTTCTGATACACTCTAACATATCTGTCTGCTGTGTATCCGGTTCGGGGTAATCGGCAAGTTTTTTCTCCCATCCGGGTATATCGCAAACAAAGTTTTTATAAACATTTCCTTTCGGGCCGGCGATATAGGGAGTATCCGGATTTCCGTAATCGCCGCCCCACAACACAATCTGACAACCATCTTCATAGGTATATGTAATAGAGCGCCATGTTCCGACGGCGTCAGGATGTTGCTGAGGCGCGTCGACTTCGACTTTCACCGGGCTCGTTTCATCTTTGCCCAACATGTATTGCACAGGATCGATATAATGTTGTCCCATATCCCCCAGTCCTCCGCCGTCATAATCCCAATATCCGCGAAAAGTCTGATGTACGCGATGATGATTATAAGGTTTACAGGGAGCCGGCCCCAACCACATATCATAATCAAGTTCAGCCGGAATCGGTTCCGGTTCCAAATACTCTTTACCTACCCAGAAAAATTTCCAGTTAAAACCGGTATATCCGCTGATAGTCACTTTCAAAGGCCAGCCAAGAAGTCCGCTTTGAACAAGTTTCTTTAACGGCTTAACCGGCGTTCCTAATCCATAAAACGGATCTGCAAAGCGGAACCATGTATTAAGGCGAAAGATATTTCCGTATTGTTTTACGGCTTCCATCACTTTTTTTCCTTCACCGATCGTGCGGGTCATCGGCTTTTCGCACCAGATATCTTTTCCGGCTTTTGCCGCCTCTACCGACATAATGCCGTGCCAGTGAGGGGGCGTCGCTATATGGACAATGTCCACGTTCGGATCCAATATCAGATCACGAAAATCATGATATTCGGCAATCTTTTCCGGCACAAGCGACTGCCCCATAGCCAGATGATTCTTGTCAACATCACAAATGGCGACAAGGCGCGTACCGTCATAATTCAGGTGGCCGCGCCCCATACCGCCTACGCCAATAATACCTTTAGCGAGCTGATCGCTCGGAGCGACAAAACCCTTTCCCAGCGCCCGACGCGGCACAATCGTGAATAGGGCAAGCCCTCCCATTGTCTTAATAAAATTCCTTCTGCTTGTTTTCATGCGTATTTATAAATAACTTATTTAAGATAAAATCCCATTGCAAATGTACATTTTTTTTATTAAAAAGCCATTATAAACCCATTACGAAAACATTTTTTTTCGACTATATGAATATAAAAAAGAGATGTATCATCCGATACACCTCTCTTTTGCGCAACTTTTATTATAAAAATCCAAATTTATACACACCCGTGGCTATTTTTTATCCGTTCTCAATCGGCAGCAAAATTATTTTGTTTTTCAACTGTCCACGCTATATTCATCTCTACATTCAATTTGAAAAATATTCAGCCGCTATATACAAAATCGAACGTAACGCCTATACGGAACTCTACGCAGAGCCGTGCAGAACCGTGCAAAGCGGACAATTCTTTTCCGTCAACCAGCACAAACAGGGCTGTCGAGTAGGCCGGCGCATTTCAGCGCCAGCCTCTCACAGAACCGTGCGTGAAAGTCTCCCCTCACACGGCTCTTCTTATTCAACCCTTATGAGATATCGGCGGGGTTATACCCAAC
>JAIROL010000045.1 GCA_031257565.1 Tannerella sp.
TTCCTGATGCGCGACTTCCAGCAGTTCTGGCACGCCAACAGCGATATATGGCTGAAAAGGTGCGACGATTATCCCGAAGCGGCGCCTCATTTAGTGATGATGGCTTTCCTGCAACGGGTAGCGAACGGCGGCGGACAGATCATCCGCGAGATGGCGTCGGGAACAGGTCGCCTCGACCTCTGCCTGGTATACGAAAACAGGAAGTATCCGATAGAACTGAAGATACGATACGGCGACAAATACCTCGAAGAAGGCCTTGAACAGACTGCACGATACATGGATTTGCACTGCTGCAACGAGGGATGGATGGTGGTTTTCGACCGCCGCACGACCGTCAAGTGGGAGGAGAAACTCTACTTTAAGAAAGTAACGGCGGACGGAAAAACGGTTACGGTGGTGGGAGCTTAGGAAATTAAAAAATAAAAATTAAGAATGGGTAGTTAACAGCTCAGCCTCAATAAATTAGGGGCTGACGCCCCTCCACCGTGTTTCGGTTACAAATTTAGCCGGAATTTTTATTTTTACCGCCTCTTTCAATGGATTTATTTTCAATTAATTGAATTAATAGATAATTTCTCCCTGAATTGCTGTGAAATTAATCAAAAAATCCCGAATCAAATATCAGATAACCGATATTTAACCCAACGTTATAGTTATTTTTCGGATAGCTATAGCCGTTTGCATACAAACTGACGGAAACAAACGGCAACTGAAGAACTAACGCCGCCTCTCCCATGTACTGGTATGATCTGAAATAATCTTCATATCGCGTTTTATATTGACCGTTAACTACTTCTTTCTGAATTTCCCGTACAGGAACAAACCCATATGCTTCAAAACGAAAGTGAAGTATGTCGATTATTTTCACCAAGGGTACGATCCCGGCCGCAATATAACTGTCGGCATTAAAAGCTTCATTAAAAGAAATCTTACTGTGAGGCGTAGGAGTAAAAGAAGACGCCCGTAAAACTGAGGCCGTATAGTTATTGCCGGATTGCCTGTTACTAAACACAACCTCTCCCATCAATCCGAGATTAAATTTTCGCTTCATTACCGGAAAGTTATGCCATGAGCCTTTTATGTAAAACCATTGATGTTTTCTAATATCGGAAAAATACTTGCCGCCTCCTGCCCTGTAATCTTCGTTACCCAGTATATATTGTGCAGTCAGATACTGATAGCGGCCTTCTGTCGGATATTGCCTGTAGTTGAGGGAATTTCGTTCAAACCTCAATCCTGTATTAAACAAATTATACTTGCTCGCATCAAAATCAAGATCGGCAAAAGAAGATGTTTGATAATAAAAATCCGTAAGCGCCCCAAGACCGGCGAACAGTTCAACTTTCGAACGCGTCAGAAAAGGAAAACCGTAACGCGCCCTGATAAAGCGTTCGTCTTTTTTAATAAAGGCCGGTACTACATCCTCATAGAACAAGGACTGGCTCTGCGAATAGCTTTTATTGGAATACGCCAGTTTAAGTCCAATATATCCCGGCATACGCGCAGAAGAAAAAAACCTTCCGTCCAGAGAAATCCCGCTAAAAGAGTTTCCCATTTGAAAGTTCACATTGTAATCGGCCGACGTTTCTCCCAAACTCTGGTATGCCAAGCCTAAAAACAATTGATTAGCCTGATGCGACGAGATGTTTCCGCCAATGGAAACTCTTATTTCATCTTTGATCTTCACCGATAAATAAAGATCAAACGTTTTATTCTTCCAGTTATAGATGGCAGACGGTATAATTTCTTTTATTTTCGAGTATGTCAGCATCTTAAAATAAGCGCGGCGAAATTCTTCCATCGTAAATTCCCCGTCAATATTGCGCGTCAGTTGCGCAGTAATGTATTGTCGTTGCTCGCTGGTAACTCCCGTTACATATATATTTTTAAATTTCAGGGGAGGTAAACTTTCCTTGTACGCCCTGCGACGCTCCATCACCTCCTCCATTGGAACTTCACGAGCGACCCTGGCCTTTATCGTATCGATTACCGCCATTGCACGGTCGTACCCTCTCTGCATAACTTCTTTTGCTTTATAAAAATCTAAAAGAAAAACGTCCGGAAGACGCATCTCAATCAACATCCCATCTTCCTCAGGCACAACATAGTCCGTTTTCTGCATGATCAGCGTTTCAATCTGATGCATCGGATTCTCCGAAGGTCTCAATCCTCCTCCGCGGACAGCCGAACCCAAAATAAAATCAGGATTAAAATCTTCTTTCATCGCCTTTATCGGAAAATTATCATATATACCTCCGTCAAAAAGCGGCGTTCCGTCTCTCCAGATCGGTTTAAAAATAAAAGGGAATGTCATGGAAATACGCACGGCGTCGCCTAAATCTCCATTCCGAAAAGTAATCGCTTTTTTTCCGTAAACATCCGCCCCTATACAGCGGAAAGGAACAAACAAATTATCAAAATTCCACGCAGCCCTGGCCGTTGCCTGAGCGTAAAGTTCCATAAATGCCTGGTTCATCTGTATAGGATTTATAATGCTGCCGGGTATTAAACCGTCAAAAAGAACGGAATCTCTCAGATTTAATGAAAAATGCATAAACTGAGGCGTCTCTTCCGGTTTCTTAAAATAATAAACATACTCGTTTTTCACTGCCCCTGTCTGCCAGTATCCGAACTCATCCGAGAGTATTAACTCCAGCATTTCATCAGGAGAGTAACCCATTGCATAGAGACTCCCGACAATGGCTCCGATAGACGTTCCCGTTATATAATCAATCGGCACATTATTTTCTTCCAAAGCTTTAATAACCCCTATATGGGCAGCCCCTCTCGCGCCACCGCCACTTAAAACCAATCCGACTTTCTGAGCCGTTACGGTAGATAAAAAGAAAAAAAAGAAAAAATTATATAATAGAAATCTTATTCTCATATTTTAAGCATAGCATTTACGACTTCAAATGTAACATTTTTTTTAATCAAAACAAAGCGCGAATATTCGTAATTTAAAATATGACTATATTTCATTCCTTTTCAACTATAAATTTTCACAAAACTTAAAATCAATCTCGCTCCGGCAAATCGGAGTCGTAAAAACCAATAACTATATTTACTTTTCGCCTTTGGTTACAATTATCACGGCTTCTATTGTTCTATCCGAACAAATAACAAGCTATGTTATATGCGGTACAATACTGATAATAAGCTGACTAAGGATCGCGACAACGACCTTCAACAGAAACAGGAAAAAGAGTTGAAAAGCTCTTTTTCATAAAACAAATCGAATTATAAAAGTAAATTTATAACTTTGCGCTCCAATAGTTAAAATACGACAATGGTGAAAAAGTACGATTTTCTGATTATCGGTTCAGGCATTGCAGGTATGAGCTATGCTCTGAAGGTAGCGAATAAGGGAAAAGTCGCCTTGATTTGTAAATCGGGCCTTGAAGAAGCTAATACATTTTTCGCACAGGGAGGCGTTGCTTCTGTCACCAATCTTCTTGTCGATAATTTTGACAAGCATATAGAAGATACCATGATTGCCGGAGATTTTTTGGGCGACCGCGCAGCTGTGGAGAAGGTGGTACGCGACGCTCCGGAACAGATAAGCGAACTTATCAGATGGGGCGTCGATTTTGACAAAGATGAAAAAGGAAATTTCGACCTTCATAAGGAAGGCGGCCATTCGGAATTTCGGATTCTGCACCATAAAGATAATACCGGAGCGGAGATTCAGGACAGCCTGATAGAAAGAGTGAAGAAGCATTCCAACATTACCGTTTTTGAAAACCATTTTGCAATCGAAATACTTACTCAGCATCACCTTGGCGTTACCGTAACGCGTCAGACTCCGGATATAGCCTGTTTTGGCGCATATATCATGGACATGCGGACAGGACAAATAGATACTTTCCTCTCCAAAATCGTACTGATGGCGACAGGAGGGATCGGCGCGGTATATCAAATAACGACAAATCCGTTGGTCGCCACAGGCGATGGTATTGCAATGGTATATCGGGCAAAAGGAACGGTAAAAGACATGGAGTTTGTACAATTTCATCCGACGGCGCTCTATCATCCGGGAGATCGTCCGTCATTTCTTATTACCGAAGCGATGCGCGGGTACGGGGGTATCCTCCGCACATTAGACGGAAAAGAGTTTATGCAAAAATATGATAAACGCTTATCGCTTGCTCCGCGCGACATCGTGGCAAGAGCGATCGACAATGAAATGAAAAACCGTGGGGAAGACCACGTTTATCTGGATGTCGCACATAAAGATCCGGATGAAACAAAAAAACATTTTCCCAATATATACGAAAAATGTCTCGGCCTGGGTATCGATATCACAAAGGACTATATACCGGTAGCTCCGGCGGCACATTATCTGTGCGGAGGTATCAAAGTCGACCTTGACGCCCGGTCGTCCATTCATCGTCTTTACGCTGTCGGAGAATGCGCCTGTACCGGGCTTCACGGAGGAAACCGCCTGGCGTCTAATTCCCTCATTGAAGCTGTCGTATATGCAGACGCGGCCGCCAAACATTCGGTTAAAATACTGGACTCCCTGTCTTTTCAAGAAGATATACCAGCATGGAACGATGAAGGGACGCGTTCTCCCGAAGAAATGGTGCTTATTACGCAAAGCGTAAAAGAAGTCGGACAGATCATGTCTACCTATGTAGGAATTGTACGGAGTAACCTGCGCCTGAAACGGGCCTGGGACCGTCTTGATATTCTCTATGAAGAAACGGAAAGTCTTTTCAAACGATCCGTCGCTTCGCGCGATATATGCGAACTGCGTAATATGATCAATGTCGGATACCTGATCATGCGCCAGGCTATCGAACGGAAAGAGAGTCGCGGACTTCATTATACGCTTGATTATCCGCCGCTGAATAAAGTTGCGGCGAATATTAATTCAAATATCGACGGCTGATAAGATATATTCCGGATAACAGGTAAACAAACGAGAACGGAAAATATTCCACAGAAGATAACTCCGACCATCCTTATAATGCTCTGACGAAATGGACAATTGAAGTAGTTACCTTAAATTTAGTCCTAATGAATTATGTATGATAATATTATATCAGCATACTTTTTACGTCACCCCAATTTTTTTCAAAAAAATCGAAAGAAAGTGAGTAATTTTTTTTGACTTTTCTGTCTTATATCGACAACGAGTAGAAAATATTTCTAATCTGTTAGAAAAAACACATGACACAGAAACAGGAAAACATGAAAAATTGGAATGAGTTTCGCGCCGGAGACAATCAGGCTTACGCTCGTATCTATCGCACGTACGTCAAGCAAATGCTGGCCTACGGAATGTGTTTTTCGACTGACAGGGAACTCGTAAAAGACTGTGTTCAAAATGTTTTCATGAATATCTATGAAAACAGGTCGCGATTGAAAGATGTTGATAACGTCAAACTCTATTTGTTTGCCGCATTGAAAAACCACCTTTTCAATTTATTTGAAAAAAAGAAGGAGTTTTCTTCAATTGAGAGCATTGAGCCGGTCTTTTCCGTGGATTATACCATAGAAAATCAATTGGAGGAGCAAGAAAACGATCATGATAGAAAAGAAAAAATTCTCAAGATATTGGATATCCTGACGCCTCGGCAAAAGGAAGTCATCTATTATCGCTACATGGAAGAAATGGATTTCGACGAAATAGGAAAAATCATGCAAATGAATTACCAATCCTTACACAATCTGATTCAGCGTTCTATCATTAAGATAAGAAAGTCATTTCCCGATATGCATAAAAAACAGGTAAAATTAAAAAAATGAAAACAGTAATGGCACAAAAAGATTATTCCGGTTATCGTGCAGAGGATTTATTGAATGACGATTTTTTCATTCATTTCGTGCGGTATCCCACTCCCGAAAGCGATGCGTTTTGGGCAAATCAAAATATAGATCACAAAGAAGCGGAGTGGGCAAAATTTATTATTGAGTGTACGCAAGTCAAAGTAGAAGAGTTTTCCGATGAAGAAGTTGATGCTCTGTGGGAAAGTATCCAAACGGGAAATGCACAGCGAGAATTGAAAAAAACACAGAAAATAAGGCGTTTATACACTTTTATTTCCGTGGCGGCAAGTTTTTTATTGATGCTGGTCGCTCTCCCCCGGCTTTTCCAAAGAACGGGAAATCCTGCCGAAAACAGGATTGACATGGCGGCTACTCAATCTGTTCCGCAAATGAACTCGCAAGATATACAACTGATCTTGTCAGACGAACGGAAAATGTTTATTGAGGGCGAAAACGCTGAAATTGAATATGACAGGCAGGGATCAGTATCAATAAACACAAACAATCATTCGCTGGCAGACAATAACGAATCGGACAAAACTAATAAACAAACTTTCAATCAACTGATTGTACCTCCCGGCAAACGCTCGAAACTTACTCTGTCCGATGGCTCTGAAATGTGGGTCAATTTCGGAACGAAGGTAATCTATCCTGCTGTGTTTGAAGACGATAATCGAACTATTTTTGTGGATGGAGAAATCTATCTGAGCGTAGTTCCCGATAAAAGCCGTCCGTTCATCGTTCAAACAAATTATATGGATGTCAATGTTTTGGGCACGTCTTTCGATGTTTCTGCATATAAAGAAGACCATAGTTTCTCGGTAGTTTTGGTTTCCGGTTCTGTTGTTGCCCAAGAAAGCCGGACAAACGAATATAAAATCATACCGGGCGAGAGATTGGTGCACGATGGGCAATCTGTTCGGGTAAGCAAAGTCAATACCGATGATTATACTTCATGGAAAGACGGCTTTTTTCATTTCAAGAGTGAAACTATGCAAGCGATTGTAAAACGCCTGTCCCGCTATTATGGAAAAGAAATCGTCTGCGACGACAAAGCGGCTACCCTGAAATGTTCCGGAAAATTAGACTTGATGGACGACCTGGCAGATGTCTTGAATGGTTTTAGCAATGTGGCGTCTGTTTCTGTTACGGAACAGAACGACACATTTTATGTCCGTTCGGCAGAATAAATAGAATAAACTACAAATATTTATTAATATAAATTTACGCTCAAATATGACAAAAAGAAAATTTCTCTTACGTTGTTTGTTGATCTTATGCATACAGGCAGTTGTGGTAGAACTCGCTTCGGCGCAGACGGATAAACTAACCTTTAAAATGACCGATAAAACGGTGAAAGAAGTCCTGGATGAGATTGAAAAACAAAGCAGTTTTATCTTTTTCTATTCCGATGGAACAGTCGATCTGAAAAAAACAGTCACGCTGGAAGTAAAAAATCAATCGATCAACCAGGTACTTAACCGGTTGTTTGCCGGTAGCGACAATACGTATGTCATCAAAAACAGGCAGGTGTATATCAACAAAAAAGCGCCGACGTCAACAATAACGACTCCCGCGGAAAGTTCTAAAACAATTACCGGTTTCGTTTACGACGAAACCGGTGAAGGCCTTCCATATGTTTCCATCGTAATCAAAGGAAGCGCTCGTGGAGTAGCGACCGGCTTAGACGGTTCATTCAAAATAGAAGTTTCTCCGACAGATGTATTGGAAGCATCGTCTCTGGGGTATGAAAGGCAAGAAATCATGGTAGGAAACAAGACAACCATCAATTTCCGGATGAAAGAATCGGAACAAGTAATGCAGGAAGTCATGGTGGTGGGGTATGGAACGCAAAAGAAAGTTTCGATAACCGGCGCTGTATCTTCCGTACAGGTGGCTGAAATGAAAGTCAGTTCTTCCACCAATCTTGCCAATGCTTTGGCCGGCCGCATCACCGGACTGACCTCCACACAAAGTGCAGGCGGACGACCCGGCGCCGATGACGCCACGATGTATCTTCGCGGGGTGGCGACCATCAACGGCTCTTCGCCTTTGATTCTGATTGACGGCGTACCACGCGACAATATTCGCACCATCGACCCCAACGAAGTAGAATCCATTTCTATATTAAAAGATGCATCCGCTACGGCCGTGTTCGGCGTGCAGGGCGCTAATGGCGTTATTATGATTACCACCAAACGCGGAAAAGAAGGCAAGCCGGAACTTAGCATCAATGTAACGCAGAGCTATGAGGCGTTTACCCGCAGGCCTGCGCGCCTCCATTCGTTGGACTACCTGCGCCTGCGCAATGAAGCGCTAACCAACGACGGACAAACCGACGCCCTGTTTTCTCAGGATGTGATAGACAAATATGCAAATCCTCTTTCAGGACTTGACCCCAATGACCCGGATTACGAAGCAAAAGCTACAGCACGACGATTTATGTATCCCGACAACGACTACTACGGAATGATGTTTGCCGAATATACTCCGCAAACGGTAATCAATGCCAATCTTACCGGTGGTAGCGACAAAACATCGTATTTTATGAATGTAGGTTATGTGCATCAGGGAGGCAATATCAAAACAGAGCCTGAATCGTTCTTGAAGTACGATCCTTCAATGAAATTAGACCGATATAGTTTCCGCACCAATATAGATTATAAAATATCCTCCTCCTTTTCGGCATTTATTAATTTGGGAACCTACATCGAAAAAGTAAATACGCCGCTTACCGCCAATATCTATGGACACAATCAAGAAAATTTAGTAGCTGATGTTTTTATCCAGTCATTCAATATATTGCCTATATCGCCCGGACCTCTTACTATTCCCGGTTTTGGCGCTCCGGCAGGTAAGCTGCTTGACCCTTCCTATCTGAACTCCGGGCAATACATGGATAGAGGTCCGTATGAAATTGTTAATTTTCAAGGATATACGCAAGAGGCAAGAGCCAGCCTCAATTCAACCGTAGGGTTGAATTGGGATTTAGGATTCATCACAAAAGGCTTGTCGGCGAAGGGACAGATATCTTACGATTCATGGGTGGTGACCCAATTGGAATTTTACCGCAGTTTCGATAAATGGCGGGCATTTGTGAATATAGATACGGATGAACTTTCTTTTTCAAATATATTGGCAGGAAGCGATGCGGTAGCGATGGCGCGGTGGACAAATTCCAAATACGCCATCAATTCACAGGCCTCTCTTTTGTATAACCGGACATTTGACGTACACGAAATCAGCGGAATGATATTGGCGCAACGAAATTATTGGGAAACTACCGGCGCCGAAATTCCATACAATGTACTGGGTATAGCGGCACGGCTTACCTATAACTACGATTCCCGTTATTTCGGCGAGTTTAATTTCGGCTACAACGGATCGGAACAATTTGCTCCAAAAAAACGTTTCGGCTCTTTCCCTGCTGTGTCTGCGGGATGGGTTATCAGTAACGAAAGTTTCTTGAAAGAAAACGATATTCTTTCTTTTCTAAAATTACGGGCTTCCGCCGGACGGGTGGGAAACGACAAAATGACGGGCGGCGACCGGTTTCTCTATATGGACGACATTACCGTGAGTTCGGGCTATACCGGCAGTTTGGCGGCTGGAGCAGGCATTAGAGAAGGTTTATTGGGTAATCCGGCGATTACTTGGGAATTGGCGCAAAAATACAATCTGGGGGTTGATTTCAAGCTGTTCAAGGATTTGAGCGGCTCTTTTGAAGTATTTAAGGAAGACCGCTCTCAGATTCTGATTAAACGAAGAAGTATTCCAGCCTTTCAGGGTTTGCCTCTCGACAATATTCCGAGAGTCAATATGGGAAAAGTAAAAAACCATGGATACGAAGCAGAATTGGCTTACACGAAACAGGTAGGCAAAGACTGGTTGATTGCTGTCAGGGGCAATTTTGCATACAACCGCAACGAACGCATCCAAGTCGATGAAGTGCCGAAAGACAACACCTACAAATATCCGGTCAGAGAAACAGGATATCCCATCGGACAGGATTTCGGCTACGAAATCAATTATGCACAAGACGGCGGTTATTGGACGCCGGACGCTTTGGCGGCAGCGATGGCAGACCCGGACGGACTGAGATATGCATTCGGAGTTCCTCGAGTAGGCGATTTTGTCTATGTAGACGCCAATGAAGACGGCATAGTTGATGAAAGAGATGAAGCGCCCATTGGCTACGGTTCTGTGCCGAGAATCAGTTGGGGCGCATCGCTAAGCCTTCAGTACAAAGGTTTCGACGCCTACGCCTTTTTTCAAGGTTTGGCTCAATACAGCGCTATGTACGCCCGGCAAGGAGTGTGGGAACACCTTATTCAGGGGAATTATTTCGACTACCATCGCGCAGCGTGGACGGAAGAACGCTGGCAGAACGGCGATGAAATTACCTACCCCGCTTTGTCTACCCGGTTGAACACCAATCATGTAAATAATTCCTTTTTCGTTCAAGACCGTTCATTTGCACGGTTCAAAAATGCGGAAATAGGCTACACGCTTCCGCCCGGCTGGTTGAAAGTAGCAGGCGTCAGTAAACTGCGGGTGTTTGTCAACGGACAGAACCTCTTTACCTGGTCGCCTCAATTTCGCCTCACACATTTAGACCCCGAAAACGACCGCGCGTATGGATACCCCATAACAAGAACATTCAGTTTTGGTGCAAACATTACTTTTTAAGTCAGTATCAAAAAACAACATAAACACATAAAATATATGAACTCATACATAAAACAAAAAACAGGGATCATCGGAGGATGTCTTATCTTTCTCTTAATGACTGCCTGTTCGGATGTGCTGGATTCGGCTCCTGACGGCAAAATCAGTTTGGATGAAGTGTTTACCGACCACGAAAAAACAGCGGCCTGGTTAAATTCGGCTTATGACTATATACCGGCGGGCGGCGGCCACCTATATTTTTTTACAATGCGGGGTCCTGTGTGCTGGAGTGACGAATCCTGGGATACCGACGCCGAAGCGGAAGCAACGCTTGCTTCCGGGCAATATTACAGCGGCAAGGCTACCGCATCAAGTCATCCCATACTCAATAATGAAAATTGGTTTGGCAACGCAGATTATTGGAACAGGCTCTGGGCAGGTATACGGAAGTGCTCCTATTTCCTTAGCCACGTGGATGATGCGCCGGTAAGCGATACGGAAAGAAGCCGTTGGAAAGCCGAAGCGCAGCTGCTTCGCGCCCTCTATTATGCCGAACTGCTCCGTTGGTTCGGATGCGGATTGCCCATCGAACGGGAAGAATATACCTACACACAAGATTTTTCGATGGTTAAAAGAGCTTCTTATTACGAAGTAGTGCAGTTTATTATAGAAGATTGTGATGCGGCTTTAAGTTCGCCCGACTTGCCGTGGCGAATCATTACCCAAGCCGAAGCGGGACGCCTCACCAAAGCCGTCGCCGAAGCGATCAAGGCGCGAATGATTCTTTACGCGGCAAGTCCGCTCTACAATCAGGGACAAAACCATTGGGAAGAAGCCTATCAAATAAACAAAACGGCGCTAACCCATCTCCGCGAGCAGGGATACGAGTTGTACAATACCATCAACTATCCGGCGACTTGGGAAGACCCCGAAGCTTTCTTTCCCAATCGCTATGCGGCTTTGTATAATGAATATTTTTGCAACAACCTGATCTATTCCGACAATCCGTTAGACAAAGAAACGCTCTATCAATTCAATACGGACAACTCGCAGGATGTTTTTAATACTTGGGGATACGATGGCATTGGGGCGCAATTAGGTTACAAATCAGGGACATGCCCCTCGCAAGAATTGGTGGACTGCTACGAAACCGACGACGGGCAACCTATCCTGGATTTGCAACATCCTTATGCGGACGAAGTAACTCATCTTGTCCCCAATTTTAACCCTGCCAACACACGTTACAAAGAACAGGATCCGTATGCCAACCGCGATCCGCGCTTTTATGCCTCTATCTATTACAACGGTTCGAAAAGAAAAGCGGACTGGATATTTGATGAAACGGAGGACTGTTACGAGAATTATCCGGCAAGCCAGGGATTCCGCACACGCGTCATTGCCACTTGGGAGGGCGAGCCGCAGACAGGCATCCACCCGACCATACGGAAAGCCACTCGTACCGGATATTTCGAACGTAAATTTCTTCATCCCTTTTCCGGACTACGCGTCCTCCAAGTGAGAGGAGCGCTGCCGAAATTGTTCCGTTTAGGCGAAGTGTTGCTCAATTTTGCGGAAACGGCTGCCGAAGCCGGTCATTTACCGGAGGCATACAGCGCCGTGAACGAAATACGCGACCGGGTAAATATGCCTCGCCTGCCTGACGGTTTGTCGCAAGCCGACTTGATAACCCGCATACGCAACGAGCGCAGAGTGGAATTAGCCCTGGAAGGATTCCGCTATTTCGATGTGCGCAGGTGGTCGTCGCCCAATGATGATTTGGAAAAAACCGACCGGTGGATTAATGCCATTCATATTACCCGCAATACCAATGGTACATACACTTACAACCGGGGACCGGTTTCAGTGGAACGACAATGCTATACAAACAAATATTTATGGGTGCCCATTCCGATGAACGAAGTGAATAATATGAAAGCGCTAACCGGCGACGACTGGCAAAACCCGGGATGGTAAAACTAATTAAAAATTAAGAATTTTGATTCGCGTATGAAAAATAAAATATCAGTTTATAAAATGCAGGTAGCATTTATCTTGCTGTTCTTTACGGCAGTAGCAGGCGTGCATGCGCAGGATACTGAAAAAACAGTTACAGGCATAGTTCAAGACGGCAATGGTCAAGCATTGTCGGGGGTAAGCGTTACGTCTATCAATGGGAAAAACAAGGCAGTCAGCGATAAGCAGGGAAAATTTTCCTTGTTCATTGACGATTACAGTAATTCCGTTGAGTTCTCTCTTTCCGGCTATCGCTCGCAAACGCAGACAGTAGAAGACAATGAAAATGAAGTAACGGTCAATCTCCCGCGCGCCGAGGCTTACCGCTTAGGCGAAACGGTTTATCTGGGACTATCCTCACTGAAACGAGGCGATGTTTCCGGTTCGGTGGCAACCGTGTCGGGCGAAGAACTCGAACGTTCGCCGGTATCCAATTTATCGCAAGCATTAGCAGGGCGGCTTCCCGGATTATACACCTGCGAGAGTTACTCCGAACCTTCGCGAAGCGCCGCTACGCTGCGTATACGCGGAGCAAACTCGATTCGGGCGAATACTCCGTTAGTAGTCATCGACGGGATTCCATACATCTACAATACTTCCGATTTGTTTGAAAACATAACCGGTATGGAAATCGAATCCATCAGCATCCTGAAAGACGCCGCCTCGCAGGCGCTTTACGGTATTATGGGAGCCAACGGCGTGGTGGTAATAACCACTAAAAGGGGTGTGCAGAAGAAACTGACGGTGGACGTCAAGATAGACCAAACCTTTGAACAGCCGACTACACGTCTGCCGTTTATTAATTCGGGCGAATTTGTACAACTGCGCAACGAAGCCGGTTACAACGACGGTCTGGGTCAATATGCCTATTTCAGCGAGCAGGATGTAGCCGGATTTGTTTCGGGTGCAAACCGCGAACTCTATCCAAACAACGACTGGCGGAAAATCAACATGAAAGACCTGACCTCTATGCAGCGGGTGGGTGTTAATCTGACAGGCGGAAATAAAAATGTACTGTATTTTACCAACTTAAATGTGCTGCAACAAGAAGGTTTATGGAAGACCTACCAGACAAAATACGATCCGAACAACAATACTTTCAGAGCTAATTTCCACTCAAACGTGGACGCCAAACTCAACCGGCTTCTAAAAGCTTCTTTGAACCTCAGCGGAAACATCCTGAGTGAAAAAACGCCCGGCGGCGGATATGCAAGCAGTCTGTATCCTAAATTATATTCCGTCCCCTCATGGGTTTACGGTCCCGTTGCGGACATCGCCGACCCGGTTACAGGCGAGTTAACAAAGGACGGCGTGGTGGTTACGCCTAACGAAGACAATCCGGCATATCCTGCCATCAACCGCAGCGGATATGTTCAACATACCATTACTTCGGTTTACGCACAATTCAATATGATTTTGGATATGGCTTTCATTACCGAAGGCTTAAATTTTACCGGAGGAATGGCTTATCAAACCCATTCGTCCAACGACTTAAGCGCCCTTCAACAATTTGCAAGGTGGACGCGTACCGGGTCCAACGACCAACTGATATTCAGCCCTTACGGCACAGCGGTAAATACGCCTCTTGCTTATAGCAAAACTTCTTCTTTCTATTATAATATGACTTATAAAGGACTGTTGGATTACAAACGCCGCTTTGGCAAACACGACGTCAGCGCGATTGCCTTTGCAAGTTACCAGAATTTGATCGCCGAAGAGCTTCCTTATATGCGCATCAACAGCGGAATAGGGGCGAATTACGGATACGACAATCGATATCTGCTTGCCTACAGCTTCAGCTATAGCGGCAGTGAACAATATTCTCCCCAAAAACGCTTTACGCCTGTTCAGGCAGTTTCCGCAGGTTGGGTCTTGAGTAACGAGTCGTTCATGAACACTATCGAATGCTTGGATTTGCTGAAAATCAGGGCGTCTTACGGACAAACAGCCAACGACCAAAGCGGTCTGGAACGATATTCTTATTTAGACAACATAAATTTGAGCGGGTCTTACGCGGTAGAAGGACAGATAGCCAATCCGGAACTGACGCCGGAAATATCCGTGAAGCAAAATTACGGCTTCGACTTAACATTGTTCGACCGGTTGTCGCTGTCTGCAGATATATTTCGTGAAAAGATGGATAATATGGTATGCGGCGGGGCGGCGATGATTCCTGCCTATCAAGGCGTTCCATTGGCTTATTATCCCAAAATCAATAAAGGTATTTTCGAAAACAAAGGCTATGAAATTACGGCCGATTATACGCAAGTTCTCTCACAAGACATTTCTTTCAATCTGGGCGGCTGGCTGGCGCGGTCGGAGAATAAAGTAATTTACAACGGCGAAAGCGAACGGGCCGGCGATTACGCCTATCGCAAATGGGAAGAAGGTTTTCCCGTGGGGCAAGAGTTCGGATACTTGGTGGACATGCACAACGGCAACGGTTACTTCAACAGCCAAAGTGAATTGGAAGCAAGCAACCTAACTTACGAAATAGGGACTCCACGAGTAGGGGACTTGATATATTGCGACCTCAACGCCGACAATATCATCAACGAGAAAGACAAGGCGCCCTTGGGACATGGAATCATTCCCCGATACGTTTACGCCTTTCATGCAGGCGCCCGTTATAAAAATTTCGAATTGAACGTGATGTTTCAGGGAGTAGAAGGCTTATATTCCATTAACGGATTTGAAGAATACGCTTATGACGGGCTGTATGGTACCTTACAAAAAACGGCATGGACGGCTGAACGCTTTGCTTCCGGCGGGAAAATCACCTATCCGGCGCTTGCCGTAAAAGCCAACGCCAATCATAATTCCAATAGTTTTTTCTTGGAAGACCGTTCTTATTTGCGACTGAAAAATGTAGAATTTGCCTACACTTTCCCTGAAAAACCGACAAAAGCCATCAAAGCCGAACAAATACGGCTGACATTGAGCGGGCAAAATTTGTTGACCCGGCATCGACTGAAATCGGATGATTACGGCCCGGAAGGAAATTTTTTGTCTATACCCGTATATCGGTTTTATAATATTGGGTTAAATATAAAATTCTAAACAAACAGCCATGAAAAAATATATTCTCTTTTTGCTTGTTATTATTTTCACTTCCTGCAATGACTTATTGGAACTTCCCTACGATGGACGCACCACTATAGAAAGGGTTTTTACTACGAAAAACGGTATCGGTTTATATCGAAACGCTTGTTATAATTACCTTTTAGCGCCACATTACAGCCGCTCGTCGCTCTGCGACGATTCACAGGATGCAGATGGCGTTTTTGCCAATTCGCTCTATAGTTTTTGGTATGGAAACGCTTTTTCCTCTTCTTCCTTTTCCGCTACCGATGGCAACCCCTGGACTTCCCTCTTTGAGGGCGTCCGTAAATGCAACATATTTCTTGCTCATATAAAGGGAGTTAAAGGAGAGGATGTGATGCTTTCAGAGGTAGAAATAACGCGGATGACAGCCGAAGTATATACGCTACGGGCGCTTTACTATCTGGAATTAATCAAGCGCTACGGACCGGTTCCACTTATTACGGAAGCTTATAGCGCTACTCACGATTTCAGCGCCGACCGGCGGGCTTCCTTTTCCGAAATCGTCACGCAGATTCTGACGGATTGCGATGCGGCTCTGGCAACTCCCGACGTCCAGCAAGGCTTCTCGTGGAATGTGTTCTACGGACAAGCGGGTATTATGACCCGCGCGGTAGCTTATGCAATCAAATCGCAGGCGGCGACTTACGCGGCCAGTCCGTTTTGGGCGGATGGAACTTATACATGGGCGATGGCCACGGAAATCAATAAAGAAGCCCTCTTCCAGTGCATCAATCATGGCTACGAATTGTTTGAGGACACTCCCAAACCGGCAGTCGCCCAAAATGCTTATGCGTTGTATTTCATTACCCGACCCGACGAACAAAGGGCGTATGACAAGGAAACCATCTACGGCGGAACTGCCGTTGAAGTGTGGCGCAATGCAGGAATGCCTTCTACGCCCGGACAATTGACGGCAGGCGCTTGCCCCACGCAAGAATTGGTGGACTGTTACGAAATGCAGGCGACCGGCGAACCGCCTGTCAACGGCTATTCGGATGCGCAACACTTGAATCCCATCATCAATGCAGCTTCCGGTTACGACCCCGCCCATCCATACGCAGGCAGAGACCCGCGTTTCTACGCCACCATTTACTACAACGGGGCTGCTCGGACATTACCTGCCGGCACGGACCTGGTAAACACTTGCGTGGGCGAAACCGACGGTATCACGGTCTCCGACCGCCGAACGACGCGAACAGGATACTACCTGCGAAAATACAACCGCTGGACCTCTAATCGCGACAACAATGCCGACGGCGCCGTGCGTCTGTTCCGCCTGGCGGAAATTTACCTCAATTTTGCCGAATCGGCGTATCAATCGGACGGACCGGATACAAAAATAGATATGGGACGCAACAAAACCATGAGCGCCCGCGACGCGGTAAACGCCATTCGCAATCGGGCCGGAATGCCTCCATTCCCCGCAGGCATGTCGAAAGAGGCATTTGAAAAGAAATACCGGAACGAACGACGGGTGGAATTTGCCTTTGAAGAACATCGATTCTTCGACGTGCGCCGTTGGAAAATAGTAGGCGAAACGGAACGCTATGTCAGCGGAATGTCTATCACTCAAAAGGACGGTAATCTCACTTATACCCGAATCTCTTTCGAGAGAGGCTCATTTAGTGATAAGTATTACCTGTATCCGATCCCTCCGAGCGAAGTAACTAAAATGCAGGATTTTACCGGCATAAATTGGCAAAACGACGGATGGAATTAAGTATGTATTTATAGATAAATAGTTTTAATATTAACAATTTAATTTTTATCAAAATGAAAAAACGAATAGTAATTGGAATGATGATCCTGCTCGCAGGGTGGAGTTTGACAGGATGCAAAGGAGATGATGATCCTGCTGAAATTGTATTGACGGATATTAAGGTCGAACCGGCGTCATTAAGTATTAATGTGGGCGCTACCGCTCAACTTGAGGTAACGCCGATACCCGCTGACGCAAAAGCAGAATTTGATTATGAACCCGGAGATGTGACGATTGCCGCCGTAAGTAAGAGCGGATTGGTAACGGGTTTAAAAGAAGGTGAAACTGACATTATAGTTAGTAGCGGAACAATCCGG
This sequence comes from Tannerella sp., assembly GCA_031257565.1. Lineage (GTDB taxonomy): Bacteria > Bacteroidota > Bacteroidia > Bacteroidales > Tannerellaceae > Tannerella. Next base: position 17,638 of record JAIROL010000045.1, read on the forward strand.
AAGACCATTCATGTGTCTGTCAGTGAAATTTATATGACGGATATTGACATTGATACCTCGCCATTGCTATTGATGGTTTATGACGCCGTACAACTCGAACCGAAAGGCGTCCCGGAAAACGCTATTGACAATGGCGCCATTGATCAAACTTTCTCTTTCCGTTCCAACGATCCGGATGTGGTCACAGTGGATGCCTACGGAAAAGTACTTGCACTTGGACGCGGAGAGGCCAAAATTACCATCAAACACGGAGATATCACAAAGGAAATCAACGTGACGGTGGAAGATTTTTCCGACAAAGCAGACTGGACGGTTACAACAGACAACCTATGGGGAGAAGAAGGAGACCCGAATATGTGGTGGGCGGCGGCGGCGAACATCCTCAATACATGGGATGAAATATTCTGGCACTCGGATCCGGGAAAACCACTACCTGCAACCATCACGGTAGATATGAAACACACGAAAAGAATTGCTTCGTTTGATTATGGCTGCCCCAAAGCAGGAAGCGGTAATGACGCTGTTCCTTTGGAAATGACTGTTGAGGTAAGTCCTGATGGTACGGCTTGGACCAAAGTGGTGGATTTGGAAGAATGCCCTTCCGGCAGAGGCGTTTTACACCAGTTTCCGATGGAAACCCCTGTTTGGGCGCGTTATTACAGAGCAACCGTGTCTGCGGTATGGGGAGGCTATCCCTTTTTGCAACTTTCCTATTTGGCGCCATCAGACATTGAAGCGCCGGAGGCGGACTAATACGCGCTTTTTGCATACCATGGCGAAAGTCCGGCGCTAATTAAATTAATTGCTTATGCCTTTAAATAAAGTATTTTGGGCTTATATTATTGATATTATGCGAATTATTGCATGAAGTATTCTGTTTGCAAAACACTAACAATCAAAAAGTTCTGATATAAACTTGACCGAAAGGCATAAGCAGTTTAAATTAATAGAGAATGTAGTATTTTTTAAAAAAAATCAGTATAGTAATGAGATGTTTTTTCATGAAAATCTGTCGCGTATGGGCATTGGGAGTGTGTTTGACGTTCGGCGTCAATAGCAGTCTCCATGCTCAAAACGACGAAGTAGTCGATTTTGTTCCCGTATCGCCGGACAAACCCAGTTGGTATCGTGTAAAACCGCTTACCAATTGGGAGCAGCCTTATTTGAGCGATGTGGAAGTCTTTACCAAAGACCGCTCGCTCTCGCTACCGTCGAAGCCGGAATACGGAGCAACCGCCGGACTGACCGTTGA
>JAIROL010000139.1 GCA_031257565.1 Tannerella sp.
TACTGTACGCGGCATGGTTTTGTGATATGTCGGCAGGAAGCATGAAGCATGAAGCAGGAAGCCGTCGGAAGATGGCGTTACAAACCGCCATGTGGTTCTTATTTGCGTTCTGCTTTCTGCTTTTTTTCCAGCAAGTTTATCCCGAGCAAAGTATAGATATAGAACACCTCAAAAAAAATTATAAACTTGATGCGGGCGCCCTGCTTTATTTCAGGAAACAAAAATAGATTCAACGACGGCTCACTCATTTATGTATTCGCCGCTTGTTACGGTTGGCGTCGCTCCTGCAGTCTTCTTTTTCAGATAGCCTATCGCTTCTTCTATTATCGTATCAATATTATTCAACTGGTCGCTTTCTTTGATATCGATTTTAATATCCGGGTCAATTCCGTATTCCGTAATCTCTTTTTTGGCATTCAAGATTGGCGACGAGGAGAACCTCACGCTCCAGCCATTGGGTAGTTCGGAATGAAACGGCAGTCCGCATCCCCCGCCGGTTTTATCGCCTATGACTGTAACATGGGAAAACATTTTCATCTTACTCACAAAATCATTCGTGGCGCTGTAGCAACTACGGTTTGTAAGAACAATCGCCGGACGAAGCCATTTTATTCGTTTCGACGGCTCTAACTCTATCGGATAAGGTTCGGAGAAGTCATTATGTCCGGTTCCGGTCTTATGCATTATATATCCGACAATTAGCTTTTCCGGCATAAACCGGGATGCGATCCGTTCGGAATAGGCGAGAGAACCTCCCGTATTATTCCGCACATCAAAAATTATACCTTTACAGTCTCTGAAATGCAGAAACATTTCATCCAAATGAGCTTCTCCGACAAGAGTTGAAAAATCCCCGTAATAAACATACCCGATGCTATCCCGTAAAACAAGATATTTCAACCCGCCGGCAATATTATATTCCGTACCAATATAACCCTTATGAACAACCGCATTAAAATTGTCGGGATAATCTTCATACCAGTTCCAGAAACGGGATATATTAAACGTCGATATCAGATTGGTATGTCCGTCCTCAAGCTCGGCGAGCATCCTGTCCAAAACATTAAACAACTGGTATCTATTCATTGTATCGGATATCTGAACGCTATATTTATCATAGACGGCATTCCAGTCTATATTCTTGTATTCAAAAAAGCAGTAACGCTCGTCTATCTGCTTCCAGAGAACCTCAAAGTTAGTCCGCGGATCTGTCGTATATCCATCTTCTTCGGCGCATGAAGCAAAAAAAAGGAATACATTCAATAACAGCAATATCGTACTATATCTTGTCATCGCATGTCCCTCCATCAATAGTAAGCGCTGTGAAACAGATTACGCTTCCTCATTTCGCGACCTCCGAATGCGACAAACTCTTTCACAAACCCCAACATGAAATTATGGGAAATGATATACCTGTCAATTTCATTTACATTTGTGGAATAACAGGAGCCCAGATAACCTGTACGGATGGTTATATTTCCGACGGGAAAATCAATAGTCAGATAATTCTGCATGGCAAACTTATTGTGAAAAGAATTGAAACTGAATATTTCCGCCGTATTGCCCAGACTGAATATTTCATAATAAGACTGGTCATATACCGGAGAGAAAAGCGCCCCCATAAATGGCGTTTCAAACTGATACCGAACAGTAAACGGATATTTTTTTATACGAAATTCATAAATAGCAATAACGGAAAATTTCAGATCTATATCAGCATGTACTGTTAAAGGATTATTTCCGTTGCGCGTATTGTAAACCATCCCCAACATCCCGTGAGCGCTGCCTCCAATCAATATTTTAAAATACGGATCGGGTATAAGACGATAGTGATAGCCAAGAGAATAATCTGCAAATGCAGACAGGAAATTTGCATTTTCAGCCCCATTTATCGTAGAGGAAATATCCACGCCGACTCTATTCTGACGCGATACTTTGCTATTCAACAGTTTCGTCAGACGCATACGTTCGTTCATAAAACGAAAACCAGGACCGCCGTATTTTTCCGGCGAAAGGTATGTATCTTTCATCTTATACCCTCCTGCTCCGATAAGCGTTCCTTCATTTACCGAACGAAGGTCGCTATAATCGACATTCATCTCCTTATCTTTCAATATAATTTCTCCGGCCTCTTGCCGTATCAGCAGGTTATTTCCGTCAAGCTTCGCCTTTCTTCTGTTTTTTTCCACAGACTCTTCAACCGGAACATCCGGATTCGTTGAAACAGCATCCGGGTCAGTCAATTCCGCGTCTGAGATGTTTAACGTATCGACCGTCAGGGAGTCCGACGCCCCTGTATCTGCAGTTAAAACAGGTTCATCGGACGATGCTTCACGTATCGAATCAACTTTTCTCGATTTTCCTTTTGATAAGGTAATAAGCAGAGAATCTGCTTTTTCATAACTCATTTTGTATACGGCAGTCGAATCTCCGGACAAATCCTGTGCATGAAGCGCAAAGGGAAAGAACAGGCTGACATATATAAAAAAAGTTGCTGTATTTAGATTTTTCATATCAATTCCGTTTAAAAAGGTCCATCTGAGCGCCATCATCTTGTCCTTCGTCTTCAATATCATCGTTAGCTGCATCATCTTCAACATCCTCCTCCTCCTCCTCTATCTCGGAAAATCTCGCAGGCTCAAGTTCGCTTATACGACTTACTTCAAACGTCGTAATCCGTTTACCTTTCGCCTTGAAGCTCTTCACTCCGATAAATTGCTCGACATCAATAATTAACGAACTCCGAAACTCATCGTTTCCTCCAAAAACAACTTCTATACGCGGATAAACCTGTTCAGACAACAGATATAACGAACTCGATTCATTTTCTCCCAAAAAGTTCTGATGCTTGTTTCCTGCTTCCAACTGAAATCTTTTCACATACGGGAACTTCTGCTCCGCATCATATAATGCGGCAGTCCATATTTTATCAGGATCAAAACGCTCTATAACAAGGATATTGTCTTCATAATGATTACTCGGGTCATAATTAGTCGTGTAGAACTCGCCGTTACGGAGTACGACCAGAATCTGATCATTGCTATGGAACTCGCCGAGAGCGTCGCCTCTTCCGTCATAATTGAGACGAAGCACGTCGCGGTCAAACCAGACCTGCCGGCCGCCCAATGTAGAAGATCCTTTCTGCTTCAGGCTGATTTTGTGGATATCTGCCTTTGTAAGAACATTACCCATCGAGTTACGGCCCTTGATCATGATCTCGCTGAAATCTTTCTCGAATGTCGTCACTTTCTGTCGCAGCTTCGGTTTCAGGATAACCTTCACCGTCTCGGCTTCTCCGTTCGGATTAGCGCTGAAATACAAAATACTCGAACCGGGAGCGCCCTGCGTTACGTCATAATCCTTATCACGCGTAACGCCTGTAACGGCAAATCGCTTGATAAAATTACGCCCTGTAGCGCCATCGCGATAAATTACATTATAAATAATCCGCTTATCATTACGTTTAAAGACATTTACATAAAGAACATCCTTACCGACAAAGATTTTATCGCTAACTTTTATAATCTTATAAGCTCCGTTTTTATAAAAAATAATGACGTCGTCGATTTCGGAACAATTGCAGATATATTCATCACGCTTCAACCCCGTACCGATAAAACCTTCTTCACGGTTTATATATAGCTTTTCATTTGCCTCTATAACCTTTGTCGCTACAATCGTATCAAAATTACGCAGTTCCGTATGGCGTGGATAAGCAGCCCCGTACTTTTCCTTCAATCGGGCATACCAGTCAATCGCATAATCCACCATATTAGCCAGATGGATATTCACCCGGTCTATTTCCGCTTTGATTTTTGCGATTAGTTCATCATTGCCGTCAATATTGAACTTCAGAATACGCCCCATCTTTATTTCCATCAACCGCATGATATCGTCGCGGGTAACCGCTCGTATAAAATCCGGTTTAAACGGATCAAGCCGTTTATCGATATGCTTCACTGCAATATCTATGGATTTTGCATTTTCAAATTCCGTGTCCTTATAAATACGTTCAACAATGAATATACGTTCCAGAGAAGCATAGAACAACTGTTCTTCCTGCTCGTATTTGTGAATTTCCAGCTCTTGCCTGAGTAAACGCAGCGTCTGATCCGTAGAATGACACAAGACGTCGCTTACGGTAAGAAATCGCGGCCTGTGATCTTCTACCACGCAACAGTTCGGAGATATACTGATCTCACAATCAGTAAATGCATACAGCGCATCTATCGTTTTATCGGAGGATACGCCCGATGCAAGATGAACAAGTATCTCGGCTTCGCTCGCCGTATTATCATCAATCTTCTTGATTTTTATCTTTCCTTTATCGTTTGCCTTGAGGATCGAATCGATCAGTGAAGAGGTGTTGCGACCATAAGGAATTTCGGAAATAACAAGCGTTTTATTATCCAGTTTACTTATTTTGGCGCGGACTTTAACGGCTCCGCCCCGCTCTCCGTCATTGTATTTTGAAACATCGATGGATCCCCCTGTCTGGAAATCGGGATATAATGCAAAGGGTTCCCCACGCAGATAAGCAATTGCCGCATCAATCAGTTCACAGAAATTGTGAGGAAGTATTTTCGAAGAAAGCCCTACGGCAATACCCTCGGCGCCCTGCGCAAGCAGCATAGGAAATTTTACAGGTAATGAGACGGGTTCTTTGTTGCGGCCATCATACGAAAGTTTCCATGTTGTAGTCTTCGGATTATATAACACATCCAGTGCAAATCTGGAAAGACGCGCCTCAATATAACGGGGTGCAGCCGCCCCGTCTCCGGTCAGAATATTACCCCAGTTTCCCTGACAATCGATAAGCAGATCTTTCTGTCCCATCTGGACAAGCGCGTCGCCGATAGAAGCGTCGCCGTGAGGATGAAACTGCATTGTATGACCAACGATATTTGCCACTTTACTATAACGTCCGTCATCAAGAATCTTCATGGAATGAAGGATACGACGCTGTACCGGCTTAAAGCCGTCATTTATATGCGGAACGGCGCGTTCAAGGATAACGTATGACGCATAATCCAGGAACCAATTCTGATACATCCCCGAAAGCTGGTGCACGCCATCCCCCATTCCGGGCGCTCTGTATCCCGAATGTGATAAATCTTCGGCTGAAGATTCTTCTTCCGCATATTTATCCTCAGGCATACCCTCTTCCTCTTGCGAAGATTCTTCCTCTTGCGAAGCATTTTCTTCCTCTTGCGAAGCTTCTTCCTCTTGCGAAGCGCTTTCTTCCTCTTGCGAAGCTTCCTCCTCTTGCGAAGCGCCTTCCTCCGATGGAACGCTTTCTATATCTTCATCTTCCGGAATATTGTTCATATCAGTATCTTTTTCTATTTCGTCTGACGACGTATCTTTTTTCTTTGACATAATCCAAACTGCAACAATGCTTGATTCATATAAAAAATTCCAGCAAATATAGCAATTTTATTGGGAATGAAAAAAGCAAGTTGTTAATTTCCGGATTGTCTTCTAGTTAGATATTATACTCAAACAGAATTGGTTTGCGAAAAATATCGACTCAAATAGGTTGATATAGGCTAAAACGTTATTGTAATCTATTTCTGTTTGAGTATAAATAACCACCCCCAGAGGAGGTGGATTTTTAAGTTATATTTAAAAAAAATGAAAAATAAAATCAGTCTAATTTTTATTATTAGCACATTATTAGTTTCAATAAATAGTTGTAGTAAAGATAAAGATATCATTCCTTTATATATATACAACATAAAGATTGATGAATATGATATGGATATTGAAAGAAATTTTAAAGCCGAATATAAAGACAGTCAGACTTTGGAATGTACAATAGAAGACTTTTTTTTAGTTAAAGACGAGTTAAAGATCACAGGAATAGGCGCATATTATGATGGTAATATAAACATGGAATTAAAAACTTATATGCCAATATATGATGAATTTAAAATTGTCCCATTAAGAATTAGTTTTGAATTAACTGGAGCAGGGTTAAATAGACATAAATGTTACTTTTTTCTTAATCTTAATGGTGATATCTTTGAATTAAAATTGAATTGACATAATTGAGGAATGTTTATCCTGCCGAAGAAATAGAGTCACCTGACGGCTGACCTCTAACTTGGGGTATAAAAAATTTGATATTTGCACAAAAATAATTCACCCCGCTTTTTTTAGTAAATTTCGCTTTTGAGCAAACAAAGTATCAGGAACTTTTTCTTTACGCCAATTTCTTATATCTTTGATTTGTCGAGTAGGCCAGCGCATTTCAGCGCCAGCCTCTCACAGAACCGTGCGTGAAAGTCTCCCCTCACACGGCTCTTCTTATTCAACCCTTATGAACCTGAGTTCGATCTAACCAATTCAATAGTTTTGACATAAAATTCAGAACTCCTGATCCGGCGCAGATTGCACTGTCGCAGTTTTGGAACATTGAACAATGTAAAAACCTGATTATTAAACCTTAATTTCAACATCGCCGTACTCCCAATATTATTTTCGCGACAGTAATATTTTGCGCTATGTTTTTCACAAATAACTATATATCAGTAGAAAAATCTTCTGTGGATCAGGAGTTCTGAAATTCAGAAAGGGAGAGACGCAAAAGTTTAACCCGGATTTTTCCGGGCGGGTTGGATATGCAGACTGGGATTGCTTTGGCAAAAACACATCTTATCGCACGTACCGTCTATCCCACAAGCGAATTGGAAAGTGTGCGTTATATCCATGAAAATTCATCCGTGTGCGAAATAACGGGTTATCCGAAAGAGCGTATTACGCCTCATCACCTGTACGGCGTCAGCAAAGACCTGTATAAAGAGAAAGACGGGTTGGAGGTGTTTTTGTCGAAAAAGACAAACGAATTGTTTGATTTACAGGACAGGATAATCATTTACGATTAACCACACTTTATTTTGAGACGGATTCGAGCGATGAACTGCGCGAAAGAGGTTTTTCAAAAGACGGCAAACATGCCCAGCCTCAAGTTGTTTTGGGGTTGTTAGTAAGCCGGGATGGTTATCCGCTGTCGTATTCGCTGTTCAACGGCTCGCAGTACGAAGGACGGACAATGATACCGATAGTAATTGAGGCCAAAAAGCGTATCAAAAGGGATACCCCAAAGCGATATGGAAACCCGCTCCATCCCGGAATGAAGGAGTATTGAAATATCTTTTCTTTCCAACCGGCGCTCCATTCTCATCCAGATCCCGGGTATCATACGGAAAGTGCAATGCATAACCAATATCAAAGCGAAAAACAAGCATATCCATATCATAACGGAAACCGATCCCTGTCCCAAAAGCGATATCATTCCCGAAATACTTCCATTGAAACGTACTTCCCGGACGCGTTTCGTCTTCACGCATCAACCAGATATTCCCTGCATCCAGGAATGTCGCAAGTTCCAATTCTCCGACGAGGCGCCTGCGGTATTCGATATTAGCTTCCAGTTTCCAGTCTCCGTTCTGATCAATATAAGCATAAGGATTGTCCGGATTCGGGCGGAAACGTCCGGGTCCAATGCTTCGTATCATAAACGCCCGGATACTACTGGCTCCTCCAACATAAAAGCGCTCGTTATACGGCGCCATCGCCGAATTGCCATAGCTGTAGATGACTCCTCCGCCTATACGCATGGCAAGACGCCGGTTTCGATCTATATAGCGATTGTAACGCAATTCCGTGACGGCTTTCAGAAACTGGGAATAAGGATTGCCCAACAGGCTTTTACCCTTTTCATCGAATTTTCTTCCGAATGCTGCATACGCCCCGGAAATAAGATTCCCGGCTTCCGATATCGAAAACCTCCACCAGGTCCTGCTTCCTTCCTTGCGTAATGAAGAATTATCCAGCGTATACGCATAACCGACAGACGGGATAAACTGATCTTCCATACTCTGATACAATGACGGATTAAGATAAGCAATACTGTCAAAAGCCTGCGTTGTGCTCTGAAGTTTGTCAAACTCCAGCTTAAATGCCGTAAAGGAATGATGACGAATAGGGCTTGGCTGAAATTCATAAGACAAGCCGCCGCCGAAAGATAAAGTCCTGAAATATCTGGTCCTGTTCAGATTACTAACTTCCAGATTCAAATGAGTCGTAGCAGAAAAATCATACGCTTTTTTACCAATCCGGGGTAAAACAAGACGCGGAAACGCAATATCTGCTTTGACCCCTACTTCATAGTTATTTATATATCCCGTATTTTCAATTATACTTCTCCCCGTATTCCACTCATACAATCCGTAAACAGACGAGGTTAGCGTTTCGCCGCCGCCGAACAGGTTACGACGTATCAGGCTCAGCGACGCTCCGGGACCTGCATAGTCGTCGCCATTAACCGTGGCTTTCACTTCAAAGACCCCGTTAAGCGGATAATCATATGACATATTTATACGAAGGTTCATCGTGTCGGATATACGTAGCGTATCTTTCGGCATATATTGAAATTCCGTGAAACGGAAATTATCAAGACGGTTAATTGCAGCTTGCGTTTGCGTTTGTTTCTGTAAAGAATACAAATCGCCGCGCTGAAATTGAAGTTGATCATATAAAACGCCCGGGCGCACACGCAACTTTCCTTCGTAATAGATAAGCAAATCTTTGTAATAGATGCTGTCTGTCGGCAATTCGTTATCATATCCGCCCAGATGAATGGAGATATCCCCGATCTTCCACGGCCGTAAAATCGAGCGGGGAGTCCCTTGTTTCAAGTTGACTTTCAAACTGACCTTATGCGGGGATAAGGTTGAATCCGCCTGATAAACGATATATTCGGGTCTGAAATAATAATATCCGTTATTACGCATAATCGTCGCAATGCGCTGTCTTTCTGCCTCCAGCTTCTCCGTACTAAACAAATCTCCCGTACGGATAAGGCGTTCCGCTTCATTCAACAGGAGTAATGTGTCCGCGCGATGTTGCATTCGTCTCCATTCGACAGAATCAATTAGATAGGGCTCATTCAATGTAACTTCATAAAGAACTTTCGCTTTCAGCGAGTCTTTTTTATCCGGTATGATCTCATAAGCGGCTACCGCGTTAAAATATCCGTTTTCACGCAGTACATTCTGAACAATTCCGGCGCGGGTTTCCGGTTTAACCGTAGAGATCAGAACAGGCTTAGCCGCCAGCCAGTTCATCATCAGGCGATTAAATGCGCCTGTCTTATTAACATTTGCATTATAAACCCATAAGCCCAAAGGAAAAGGAGTTCTTGTGAAAGAACTTCCGAAAAACGCATTGTTAGGAGCATAAGCCAACGCATATTCAATCTTATTAAGCGCCTCATCATTGACAAATACGCTGTCTTCCTCAATAATATCAATACTCTGTATACCGGTATATAACACTTCGCCGGCAGGAATATTTTTGGTCGTAGAACAGGAAGGGATAATCATAGCAAATATACATGCAAGAAGTAGCGCATTTAAACAATCCCGCTGATACAAACAAAACTGCTTATATAAAAAAAATCTTTTCAATAACCTGTTTCTTTCTATGATCATAAATCTTTTTTATTCTCCGTTATTTTATATCCTCCGTACTTTCATTTTCCTCCTCGGAGCGCTCCGATTCTTCGTCCGGTTCTTCTTTTAATTTATCTTCGTCTTCTTCATTCGCAATAATAGCATCCCCCCGCCTCCTGAAATTAAACAGATCTTTAAAACGCTTTACCTTTCTGCGCAAAGAAAAACTTGCTCCGATTTTAGCAATTTCACCTTCAAACATATTTTCATATTCTTTACTCAGAAAAATCTTAACCGCACGCGAGCCATCTGTGTCAAGCCTGTACTCAAAAGATAGATCATCCAGGAAAAGTCCATTTCCGAACACAGGATCATTTGTCGAATACCGTAACCCTAATGCGGCGTTCAGTCGTTCATTGAAAAAATCTTTATAAAAACGCCCGATATAATCAACGCGCCGCCCCATTCCCTGTGATCCGTCGTAGGTGTTGACGTCGAACGAGAACGGGACGTCTCCAAACAAACTGCCCAGCATGTTTTTAATTTCACGCTGCAACAGACTGCTTAAAGCTGCGCCGACGTCCATATTATCGCTCCCGGCGCCTTTGCTTGCAAGGAAAACGCCTGTCATCAGAAGGCTTATCGCCTGCTTACCCTGTTCTTCAGGTCCCATTGACGTCAGCAAATTCTGTATCACGGCGTCTGTCGGAGCTTCAAGCAGGAATTGAACAGACACTTTTTCGAGATTATCCCGTAACTGAATACCGGCGTTGAAATCTACCATCCGCGACTGTCCGTCAAGGTTTACAGACGATCGCACACGCGTATATGCGGATATATTGAGAAACGGATTCATCGGATCGCCGCTCCAATCCACATAGCTCCCGTTTTTAATGGAAAAATCCGTCAACGGAATAACCGGAATAGAATAACGAATAGTACCGTCCGACAGCGTATATCTTCCGCTCAAACTCATGTCTCCCTGTGTCGTATACTGCAGGGATAAATCTCCGCCGCCTTTTAATTCTACAAAATTAGATTCTTTCTCATCCAAATCCATCCGGAACCTCACAACCGGATCGATACTGATCGTCATAAGAACGTCGGTTCCTGTCATCGCCGCCGCATTACGTGCTCCTCTTACAAAACTAAACGGACGACCCGTACGACGAGGAAGGGTATCGCCAAAATAAGTAAATGTAACAAGACCGCTGAAATTGTCCTGAACGTCCAATTGTGAATCCGACGCCGCATAGGTCAGACTCGTATTACCGAGAATACGCAGGTTTCCACGCATACGTAATGACTGCGGCGTTCCTTTCAATGTCGAATTTACATTTACATACATTTTACCGTATGCGAGACTCTCTGAAGACTTTTTCGCATCTATTAAATGCAGGTTCGAACCGGACATTTTCAGATCAATCGCAGGGCGGCTGATATTTGCAGCATTAATCGTACCGTCAATTACAAAAGGATTATCTTTCTGCACATATATTTTATATTTATCCAGCTTCGCCTTGTTTTTCGTCATTTTAATCTGTTGGTCGTCAAAATACAGCGTAGTCGACGAAGAAGCGACATAAGCAGAACCTTTATCCAATTGCAAGGCCCCGCTTAAAACCGGTATTTTATCTGTCCCCGTAATATCAAAATTCCCATTCAGGGAACCGTCCAGACGAACCATCCGGTCCGGTATCATGGCATTGAACATATTCAAAGGCAACTGGTTTACAGAAATATTGCCATTCAGTCTATTTTCATATTGCCCTTCATGATACAAAACCGAAAGAGAAGATATCTCCGACATATCATGAAAAATATGCATATCAATCTGATGTGTTCCTTTTTCAACAGGCATATAGGTAGTACTCAATAACAATTCGCCAATACGCCCATCCTCATAGTAAAAATCATCCGCATTTACATCCGCGACAATCATAAAAGAATTGTCTGTCGGTTCATACCTGAGCGTGGCATTAAGCAGGCCTTTTAATGACGGCAGACCGGCAAATCCTTTTGAAATATCTTCCAGGTTTATCTGACTCAACTCCACCATCATATTGATCATCAATTCATCACGATGATCGGAATGAATCCATAACGAAGAATGCGAGCTCCCTTCCAGACGCAAATCAGCATGCATCTCTTTCATGTTTTTGAAACGGAAATAATTATCTTTGCTGATCGTAAACGGCAAAAATGCAATCACGGATTGTTCCGGATAAAAATGAAAATCAAATCCATCAGCCGTTTTTTTGGCATTTGCTCCCATGTACAACCCTCTTTCTCCTTTACCGTTCACATACGAGACCAGAATATCCGCATCATTTGCCCGGATATAGCCATTTGCATTCGCCTTAAATGGCTCCTGATTACGAAAACGATTTTTCACCACGCCGGCCTTATATTGTACGCCTAACGTATCCTGCCATACGTCAAAACGGATTGTATCGATCTTAAGCGTATCTTTCACCAGTGCAAAAACGGTACTGTTAATATTCAAACCTTCTTCCGGCGAGATTGTAGCATCCAGATTAAAGGATTCAAAAAATGTATTATATTCCTGTAAAAAATTATAAAGCGGATTATCACGCTCAGCCCTTATACGAAACGACATATCCGGGAAATAAGGACGTAATGCCTGAATATTAATCGTCGAATCGCGTATTAGCTGTTTCTCCACGTCTCCGGATAAACAGGTCAATTTGTTTACTAATGTTTCCGGGTCGGCATTTCCGGTTAACATGATATTCATATCGCCCGCATAAAATGAAACGCGCGTCGTGTCGGCATTTGAATGAAAAGACAATGTCAGCATTTTAGGGATCACCGTCTGATTTTCAAAAACAAGGCTCCAGTTACCTAATGTAATATCAAGCGAATGTGTTTTTTCAAGATCCGTTTCTACTTCCGAAAATATTTGAAACGACGACGACAAGGGAGAATCCGTCATTTTCAACCCATAAAAATCAAGCGAATCGATATCTGCGATAATCATTCCCTTTATCTTTTCTTTTTCTATATCGCCGTCAATTGAAATGCGTCCTTTTATCAGAGGATATGCGCTCTGCAATTCCGCCTGCAAATGCCTGTTTTTCAAACTCCCCGAAACTGTAACATCGGAGATTGACAAGTTTCTGTCATATAGAGCGCTAATCCGGCCCTCTATTTCAGCCCGGGTCGAAGAGCGATAAATATCCGTACCCACCCCTTTCGCACGAACAGAAGCCGTTAACCACATGATTGAATCGTCCGGCATAAAATGTACAGGCTCCAGACTGTCTATCTTCAGATATGCTTCATAACTTTTCCGGAAAATATCATAGTACCCGGAAAATCGTATCTTTCCCAGACTTTCTTTCAACGCCATTTCTGTAGAATATCTACCTTTATCGATCGTCAAATGTCCGGTCAGGCTCATATTGTCCGGTATTCGAAAACGCTGTTGCAACATGGAGGGAAACATTTTCGCAACGAAAGCCAGGTCCTGCGTTTTCACAGCATAATCAATCTTTCCGGTACGAAGATGTTCATCAGTTAATGAACGAACCGAACCCGTCAGATTTAAGTGAAAAGCGCCCGGTAATTCAGCATCAAATTTCCGCAGCGTAATATCTGCATTATCTCCATCCGCAAAGGCCTCTATTTTAAATATTGTATCCGGATAACCGGTCAGAAAATCTTTTGAGGTATTTCCGATCGCCAACAATGCATCTTCCTTGCCAATAAGAGCCTTTGCACTTAGCGAAAGCCGCCCTTCCGGTTTTTTGTCCCTGACCGACGACCATGGAACAAGAGCCTGCGCCTGTATTGTCGACGAAGCCGTCTCTAACAAAAAAGACGGTATTTCAATCCGGGCGCTATCCGATTTTATATGGCCGGTAACAGACTTCACGACAAGTCCCGAACGTTCACGGGCCGAACACTCCCTGATCGTCGCTAAAATATTCGCGCTTCCTCCGTAATATAACGAGTCCAGCGCCAGATTTATTTCTGTCAATTTAATATGCGAAAAATCCAAACCCGGCGCGGCTTCTTCCGGATTTGATCCATAAAATAATTCATTCATCCTGACACGAAATCCGGACGCACAATACGTCGCCGCGCCTAAATCAATAAACCCATCCGACAAAACAGCCTCATCTATTTGCATATCCAGATAAACCGAATCGCACGGCATCTGACAAGCAAAGGCGACATCGTTCAACTCGACCTTTTTCAGGTCTATACGCCAGTTAATCTCCGACTTGGCCGTGTCTGCCGCCGTCGTATCGCACATAAACAGATTTACATCCGCATCGGATAAGACAATATGATTGAGCAATACCCGCTCTTCAGCTAAAACGATCGAATCTGCATGAAGATATACTTTTCCGACATTCCCTTTTAAAATAATCCCTCCCAATAAATCCCCCGTATTCAACTCAAGCGATTCCAGCCGTATTCCTTTTATTGAAATATTACCGTTAAGCAAAGGCTTTAAACGGATCCCTACCGTCAGTTTATCCAGATAAGCCAACGTATCGCCCCCTCCCCCTCTGACAAAAGCATTACGAACCGAAAGATTTAAAGGAAAAGATAATCTGACGTTTTCAAAACCGATATCCAACCCGGCAGATTCTGAAACATGAGTCGCCACTTTCTTTATTACTACATCCTGCACAGGAGGCGTATACAAAAGAATAAACGCCAATAACAGTAATCCTACCGGTATCAAAAAGGCAATTCCTATACGTTTAGACCAAACACGCATACACACATTCTAAAATTGGAGCAAAGATAACACAAGTCGGGAGGAATACAAAATAAACCTGTTTATTTTCAGGGCAACCGCAGATTCAAGCAGTAAATGCAACTACTGTTTTACTTAGAATAGAGGTTTTTAGCAACCATTTATATTGTTAAAACGAGAATAACTCAATTCTCGTTTTAACAATACATCATCATTATCATATTACTTTTTATTTTCAATTATTGTAACTGTTCAGCCAATAATTAATCCTTATGAGAACCGAATTAGATAAATCACCTGTGGGGAGGTACAGTCTATTAGATCAACCTTCATTCTCTTTTCTCTACCGGCAAAATGAGATGAATA
>JAIROL010000152.1 GCA_031257565.1 Tannerella sp.
AGTAATATCCAGGGATTCATTTCTTCCGGATCATCACCCCGCCTGAGCGTATTCATCTTCGCCTGAAGCCTCTCCTTTTGCTCTTTTGTAATCTTTCCTTCCCTTTCATACCGGTCATACCGGTTGATATCTTCCATGATCCGGTTGGTATTATAAACCCCTATCAGTGCATCCTTTGTCTGACCGTAAAAGACGTTTCCGGAAAACATATATTCCAGATCGTCGTTTAACCAACCGGCAGACGTCCTTAGCTCTTGTGTATGAGTATTATAAATAAAAGAAAAAGTCAATCTTTTATAAATTGAATTGAAATAAAGCAAATTCCCGATCCGGAATATATGATTAATTGACGTAACACGGTTTCTCGGAACCAATATTTGCTCTGCCTTTATTCTCTCCATATAAAGATCCTCTATTTCCTGCTGCGATAGCCTGAATGATCCGAAATCTACAAACCAGGCGCACCTCATTTCCGTACCGTGTATAAAATAAATGGTATCGTTCATGGGCTTGGAAAGCAATACTCCATCCTCCTGAGGAGTAAACGTCTGAACTTTCCTGCCGGTGAGATATTGCATGGAAGGAAAAAATCTTTCTTTTACTTTCCCATGTGTATCCCTGATGACAAGGCTATATAACTCGCCTTTTTCAGGTTGATCCAGAAAAAGGTAGAGCAAACCGTCTTTATAATGCAATCTGTCGGCATACTGGTTAATTTTGATTATTTCTTTCACTTCTCCATCAAATGAGCAGGATAAAACAGTCTGTTTGTAATTATCTAACAGGTAAACAAGTTGTTCTTCTTCATTGACGGCAAAATCATATAATTCAACAAGTTCTCCCGGCCCCTGTCCCCTGCTGCCGATCCTGTTCAAGAAGTTGCCCTGCTTGTCGAAACGGTAAACGGTTCCCGGTCTTTGTTCCAATACGAAAATATTATCGCCGTAAACCGCTACCTGTTCTATTTCGCCCAACATACAGGATTCGTTGAACTCCAGTGGGATGATATCAATTTTATCAACAAACGACGATAGGGAAATCTCGTTTTTCATACCAAGATCAGAATCCTGTACCGATATAACGACACAATCCCCATTAACTGCCTCCGCCCGTTTTTCCCGATGACTGCAGGCCGTCAAAAACAGGAATGTAATAATACTTACTAATAAATTTTTCATTTTTCTCATAATTTAATTATTTAAAAAAGATGAAAGTATCTCAGACATTTTATCGTGAATAAATTTCAATATTAAACTGAAATCATTTGTTGCATAAAAAACCATATACATTCACCTTAACATTAATTCAATAAACATTCCTAATTACCGGAACTGCCTCCTGATCCCGATACGAGGTCAGGTCCTTTGTCTAATTTGTCAATAAACATTTTACGGATTCAAGGTATTCAACGGTTAACTCGGCGTTATCTTTGTCGGGAATGAAGACGTCAGACAATTTACCGTTAGGATACATTATAAAGAAATAGCGATTGCTGTGATTTTCTATTTCCCATGTAAACGAATTGGGCGGCATGGCGAGCACAGTAAAATTCAGATGGTTTGTGCGGAGGTATTGTCGCAAATTACGTTCCGAATGAGCTTCGCATAATAAAATGACATTATCCTCAACTCCTGCAAAGCAAGTTGCGGTAGCTTTTATGTCTTTTTCAAAACACGGCGCACATGAATGGTCGGAATATTTGTATATTAGTACCGGAATCTCCGGTATTAATTCATACAGGGGCGCCTCCTGTCGCCTGTTTTTACAAACTATGTTTTTTACCGAATCTTTCTTTATGGCAATATTTACATCGTAAGAAACTTTATAAAAGTTCAGCGATTCGACTACCTGTGAATATAAATTCATGGAGTTCCGATTTTTGTATTCTATGTTTAGGCATGTTATACCCAGCGTTATTACGGCTATTAACAAAACTATCAAAAAAAATCTCCAGCCAACAGTCCTGTTCATGGTGCATCCTCCGGGACTTTTATTGAAAAAGACAGGATCAACGGATTATCGTCAACATTTGTATTTTGCAAATACTTTTTCAACTTGCCTTCCGGCATTCCGGCTAACGTCTTATACGCCTTATTAAGCCAGTATGCGTTGGGAGACGAATAAAAAATATCCTCTTTTGCACAATGTACGTATTTCAGAAAAATATTACTGATGTTTTCCTTTTTAGATAATTTCTCCGAATCAAAGACAATACTTTTCTTTCTTTGCTTGTCATAAAACAAATGAATATCATTGGTCCCGTCATATACGGTATAAAGATAGTTGTCCGTATCAATTACATTTCCCCAAGCCACAATATAACCCTCTTTTTGTTTTTCTTTAAAATCATTTCGTTCCCCATAGATATAAGTCATCTTTTTTCTCTCCTTTTCAGAGAGCATCTTATAATCGGATTTGTTATGAAACTTGTAATACGGATACACCTCTTTGTCTTTAACGCAATATATAATTTCGCTCAATGCAGGTTGATAAAAAATCGCCCCATCAGCATGACAATCCATAGGCCTCATGGTACTAACTGTTATTTCTTTTGTCTCTAAAGGGATTCGCGCCGAGACAAAACGGCAATTACTGTCGAGGAAGTGAACACAATTTTTCCGCATTTCCGGTTCGCTGTATCCTTTATTGTCGTTCGAGAAAAAATTTATAAATCCATCTGCGCCGTCAGATGCTATCTGCTCCCGATTAAAACCTATCGGAATAACACGTTCCTGTCTGCCATCTTCATCATAAACAAACAGTTTTCTTGAAAAATTATCGCTAATCAATATTTTATTGTGGACAGGATCTACTTCAAATCCGGTTATGCGAAAATATTCGTTTGGCCCTTGTCCTCTATCCGATATTTTATGGATAAATTTTCCATCTTGGGTAAATATAAAAACTTTATTGAATTTCATGTTTAACATAAAAAAACGACCATTCATAATCCTCATCTTTGCTATTTCGTCGATTAATGCATCGTCGGTCGTTTCTAACCGTATGGTGTCATAATCAGCTATGAAACTAATAAAGTCGTCCGATGGATTTACTATTTCAACCGTTGTTCCGCTAAAATCCTGATAGGACTTATTATCGGCACAAGACAACAAGATGACGGTTATTATAGAAAAAAATACTTTCCTGTT
>JAIROL010000194.1 GCA_031257565.1 Tannerella sp.
CGGCGCGGACGTCCGAGGAAATAAGGTTTCCCGAACGTTGCCAAACGATAAACATATTCGGTTTTATCTACATACACGTAGTTGTTTGTACGTAAATCTTCGAAATCCTGTATTCCTATCGGTAATTTTCTTTCATCAAACATGGCTGTAAAATTTTGTATTTCCGTCGTAAAGTTATATAAACAAATTAACTTTTCACAATCCAGCGACTAAGTATTCGTTCTTCGGCGCTAAACTCGGCCCCGACTTTCACCAGTTTTCGTCCGTCGGCGGTGTATGGAATCAGATAACCCTTATTGTCTATCTGTTCCAAAGCCTTTTCGGCGCTTGCATTTTCCTCCATCTTAAATTCAAACACGTATATCGTATCGGCGGTTTCGACAACAGCGTCGGCTCGACCGCGCGCGCCTTTTACTTCCGTCCGAATGAATTGTCCCATCAAAGTAAATATCAGATAGAATACCAATTGATAGTATCGTTCCGTCCTATCGCTCAAGTCGTAGGGAATACTCGCAAAGAAAGCCCGTATGGAGGTCATAAATTCCTCTACATCGTCTTTCAAAAGACATTTTACAAACCGCGAAGCAGAAAAATTTTGACTGTTTACCCATTGCGGCGCATAAATCGGCAATAATTCATTGATGAAACCGTATTTAACTTCTTCGTTCGGATAACCCAAAACATATTCGTCAAATGCCGAATCATACCTTTTAATGGTAAGATAACCGCTTTGATATAAAACCGGGACGGGATTGTTCCATTCCGTTCTGTAATCGGTAATGGAAGCGGCTGAAATGTAAATGTTATTTTCCAAATCGGTGATATCAACATTTCCCTCTTTCAACATCTTAATCAAAAAAGTGGGAGTGCCGGTCTGAAACCAGTAATATGCGAAATCGCGTTTCGCAAAAGTATTCAACACGCTGAACGGATTGTACATGTCTTCACACTCCTTGGCAAAATGGTAGCCGTCATACAGTTTTTTCATTTCGGCAAAGGCTTCGTCTCGCGTGATACCCCTTTTTTCTGCCAGCGCCTGCAATTCGGGTTCAAAATAGCGAGCCAGTTCAGTTTCGGATATCCCGCAAATACCGGCAAATCTTTCATCCATGCTAATGTCGTCCAGGTGATTGAGGTCGCTGAACACGCTCACTTTCGAAAATTTGGTCACTCCCGTAAGGAATACAAAACGAAGACTGGCGTCGGCGCTTTTCAAAACTCCGTAAAAACCATTCAAGGAGTCGCGTATCTTATCATTGATTGTGATATCGTCCATTGTGTTGAGCAACGGTTTATCGTATTCGTCTATCAGGACTACCACTTTTTTACCCGTTTGGCTATATGCTTGTTGAATAACCTTTTCAAACCTTGTAGCAGGGTCGTCGTTATTGACCGTTCTACCCCATTTATTTTCAAAATCGGTCAAAACGACATCTAATCGCCCTTTTAGCGATGCATCATCAGTAATAATCCCAACATTCATGTCAATGTGAAACACCGGATATTCAATCCAGTCCTTCTCCGGTTCGGCGATTGCCAGTCCTTCGAAAAGTTCCTTTTTTCCAAGGAAATAGGCTTTGAGGGTGGACAGCAAAAGACTTTTTCCAAAACGGCGCGGACGTCCGAGGAAATAAGGTTTTCCCCTGTTTATCAGACGATAAATATACTCTGTCTTGTCTACATACAAATAGTTAGTTGTTCTTAAATCTTCGAAATCCTGTACGCCGACCGGCAATCTTCTTGTTGTTAACATCGTTTTATCGGTTTAAAGTTGGTACAAAATTACTATGTTTGTAACGTAAAACAAAAAGATTGTGTGTTATTATTCGAAAAGTCTCAGATAACAACAAAGAAAAAAGAAGGCGTAATAATTGAATTACTATATTTGTAATTAAAATTGAAAAATCAGTAACAAACAATTATTACACCTATGGCACAAAGTAAAGAAATTAATTTTAAAGGTCAAAATGTATATGCAGGAATTGATGTACATTTGAAGCAATGGAGTGAAGCAATTATAACCGCCACAAAGATACGAAAGAGTTATGAATAAAGATAGCGCTAAGTTGAGAGCAATACAAAATAAGTTTGCTTATTTTTATTGCCGAAACGCCGCCTGTCTTCATTTTCTTGAATAAAGACATATTTTCAATGATTTGCATGCTTTTTAAAAAAAACGTATTTTTGTCGGACTATTCAATTTCAAACGAAAGGAGAGGGTATGGAAGAGCAGGAAGATGTTTTCAAAAAGTTTTATGATTCTTTCAAAAATATGGATGGACATTTTCATATTCTGGAACATCGCGTGCCGATAGAGCAGCAGATGGAGTATTTTAAGTATTCAAACCGCATACGGAAAGATTCTCATGAAATGAATGATGTTGATTATGATCGATATGTATCGAATCTGGAGAATGTAGAACTTTCAAAAGAGGAAAAGAAAAAGATATTGGCAATGCTGGCTTCTTCCAAACAGGTTCGCGCTTACAGGCTGTTGGAACGTTATGTGCAGCATCCCGATGAAGAACTTGTGAATTGGGCTTATATGGCATTGATGGAGAGTCGCATTACATTGGAATCCGAGTTGTTGGGGAAAAAGCAGGTTTATATATCGACAGGCCTTGGCGGTAAAGGGAAAAAATTGCGCTTTTATGTTTTGATCATATCTTCACGCGGAGTTTCATTTGTAGACTATCAACGAAAGGTAATAGAAAAAGAGTTTAGATATGCTTTGTCGAAAAACGATTGCGAGATCGAGCGTCTTACAATCGGGACCAGGTATGTAGAGCTTGTGGTTTTTATCCCCGTTAAGTTGGATATAAAGAAAATACTTGAAGAAATTATCCGGGAATGTAATCTCTACGGAAATTTTTTGTCGGAAATATTTACTGTGACAAATGTAAAGGAACTTAATCAGGAAGATATTAATCAAATCCTTGAGAAGTATGGAAACGACCTTATTGGTCGTTAAGTATGGCAGGATGGATATCAGAAACGCTTTTATTGCAATGATGGCGTTTTTTATAGATGTAAGAGGGGGCTGGAGTAAAAAATTAAAGAAAAACAAGGCTTTTATAAAATATTAACATTTGCGGTTTTTTTTTCTCCGGATTAATACGGATATTTGTATCCGTAAATGAATTGCAGGCGTTATTTTGATGATAAAAGCGAATGATCATGCATGATTTGGTGTATCGTATCAGAGCGAAATATTTACATGGCTGAGGTGATATACGATATTATTGTAGTAACATTTGAGCGGAAACAGATGATATATCAGCAAGATAAAAGCTTATAACGGATATGCCGGAAATGTTGGATTGAAATATTATAAGAGTAAATTTATTGTATTTATGGAGTAGAGATAATAGTTTTTTGAAACTAATCAAATTTATATACACCCGTGGAAATATGCTCGTTGAGAAACGTGTAAGATTTCAGAAATATCGCAATTGGGTAAATGCTGCCATAAGGCGGCATTTACTTTTTTTAGATAGTTTCAGCACGAATATGGATTAATAAAAAAAGCGTTTCCGGTTAAAGAAACGCTTCTGATTTTATATAAGGGGCAGAATATTACCGACAACAACTCCAGTTTACATTGTGCATATCTCCGCTTTTGACGAATTCCTGATGAAAAGCGAAGCAGCAGTTCAGGTTATGTGGCGTGTGCCCTGCTATTCCCATGTTCAAATATTCATTAAGCAAGGAGCGATAACTCGGATCGACGCAATTGTCTATGATTGTGCGTGCACGTTGTACGGGTGATTTTCCGCGAAGATCGGCAACGCCATGTTCGGTTATGATTACTTTTACAGAGTGTTCACTGTGATCAAGGTGTGATACCATTGGAACAAATGCGCTAATCTTACCATCTTTTGCTGTGGAAGGGGTCGTAAATATGGATAAATAAGCGGCGCGGGTAAAATCTCCCGAACCGCCAAGTCCGTTCATCATTTTTGTGCCCAGTACATGTGTCGAGTTGATATTTCCGAATACATCCGCTTCGAGCGCCGTATTAATGGTTATCAACCCCAGACGGCGTACCACTTCCGGGTTATTAGATATTTCTTCGGGTCTTAGTAATATTTTATCCTTGAAAAAATCAAGGTGCGAATAAACTTCTTTCAGCGCCTCGTGACTAACGCTCAGGGAACATCCGCTTGCAAATTTAACGCGTCCTTCATTCATTAATTTTATAACGGCATCCTGAATAACTTCCGTATAGATGCGGAATGCCGGAATTTCTTTATTTGCGCCCATGGCGTCCAAAACCGCATTGGCAACATTGCCTACGCCGCTTTGTACAGGGAGGAATGAGCTTGGGATGCGTCCGGCTTTTATTTCGCGAACTAAAAAGTCCGATACATTTTTTCCAATGGCCAGCGTTACGTCGTCAAGGGGAGAAAAGGCGCTTCCGTCAGGTATATTGTTTGTTTCAACAATACCGATGATTTTTCCCGGATCAACTTTTATGTAAGGGGTTCCGATACGGTCTGACGGCGTATATATTGGTATTTCACGACGAACAGGCGGATCTGCCGGTTCGTAGACGTCATGCATACCTTTTATTTCTTTCGGGTGAAAATGATTCAGCTCGACGATAATTTTGTCGGCCAGGCGACATATTGTAGGAGCAATACCAACTCCTTCGGTGGGTAGGATTTCGCCGTTTTCATTAATATCTGCAGCTTCGACAACGGCGACGTCCACTTTCCCCAAAAAACCGTAACGAAGACTTTGAGCTATTTCGGACAAGTGCATATCGAAATATTGTGTTCCGTTTGCATTCAGCAAAGAACGTAAGTCTTTATTTGATTGATATGGAGTTCGGAATTTTACGGCTTTAGCCCGCGCTAATGCTCCGTCGATAGAATCTCCGGTAGAAGCTCCGGTAAATATGCCGATACTGAAGG
Source organism: Tannerella sp. (assembly GCA_031257565.1). Classification (GTDB taxonomy): domain Bacteria; phylum Bacteroidota; class Bacteroidia; order Bacteroidales; family Tannerellaceae; genus Tannerella. Next base: position 4,917 of record JAIROL010000194.1, read on the forward strand.
GATTGCCTGTCTGATGTTCTTTTTCCGCTCTTTTGGCAATTGCCAGAGGGACGCTTTTAGGGCAACCTGCCGGAGTAAATCCGCTGAATCCGACATTGTCGTTATTGTTTACAAATAAAGCGGCCTCTTCGGCCGTAATTTTCTTAAATACCATGATACTTATTATTAATGATTATACGATCTGTTTCAAAATGCGTGCAAAAGTACAAAATAAATCTTGTTTAACAGTTAATTATTTCAAGAATTTCGTTCGCCGAGTCTGCTATGTGGTTTGCTCCGGCGGTTTCAAGTTCTTCACGAGAACGAAATCCCCATGTTACGCCTATCGATACAATTCCACAATTTGACGCCGTTTGCATGTCGACGCCCGAATCGCCTATGTAGACAGTTTCTTCAGGCAGCGTATTTGCAATTTTAAGAATATCATATACTATAGCAGGATCCGGTTTGACAGGTATGCCTTCGCGTTGTCCCAGAACGGCAGTGAATAATACGTCGGGAAATATATGTTTAATCAGCTTTTCTGTGGCTTTTTGATATTTGTTTGACGCTACGGCGATCATCAGATTTTTTGATTGTAAAATTTTCAGTAAGTAGGGTATGCCTTCATAGGGTCTCGTGTAATCTGTATTATGCTGATCATAATAAAGGAGAAACAGATCGCGTATGCGCGCTATATTCCGGTCTGTTTTTTGATTTTCAGGCAAAGCTCTTTCAAAAAGCTTGTTTATGCCATTGCCGACAAAATATTTGTAGGCTTCTACCGGATGACTGGGGAATCCGTTTTTTTCTAATGCGTAATTTGTGCTGTGTGCAAGGTCGGATATGGTATCTAATAATGTCCCATCTAAATCGAAAATGGCCAATTTCAGATTTCGCATGGTTAGTATTTGCGGTCTATAATTTCTTGATAAACAAAAGCTTTGCGCCATTCGTCAAGATTGTCCGGAAGATCCTCAAGCGTTACGGATGTATCCTCTTTGTCTGCATCCATAGACATGAATTCCGTATTTTCCCGTATTATAGATGACTCTCCTTCCTGTCGTATATCGGAATAATGTTTTTTTTGCATTGTGACGGACTGGTAAGATGATAGTGGTTGCCGTTCAGGTTTGATAGCGGTTACGGGTTTCTTTTCCGGAAGCTGTTGCCGAGGGGCCGCTTCTTCATACCGGGGATCCGCTTCTTCATACCAGGGATCCTCTTCATGCCTGTTGTCCGTGACGGTTCTACGGGGCTGATTCTGTTCAGCCATCTGTCTTGCTTTTTTACGGGCCGAACTTATAAGGCTGCCTATGCCTGCAATGATGATAATGATGAGATATAACCAATCGCCAAATTCTTCCATTTCCGATTCATTTTTTACCGATGCAAATATAGCGAAAATTGAGAATAATACAAAAAACATAGATACAATTTCAAACAGTTAATAAATGAATTCTTTTCATGGCCCGTGATTTTGCATTATCTTTGCAGTCTTTTTGAATATGATATGATAGATATGGAACAACATATAAAAGATTTCGGGGAACGTAAATTGTATATTGAAACGTATGGTTGCCAGATGAATGTGGCTGATAGCGAGGTGGTAGCCTCTGTTATGCATACGGATGGCTATGCGCTGACAGAAAATATAGAGGAGGCTGACGCCGTTTTTGTGAATACTTGTTCCGTCCGTGATCATGCGGAACAACGCGTTATAGGGCGTCTGCAATATTTTAACTCGTTGCGCAGAAATAAAAAGACTTTGATCATAGGCGTCCTGGGCTGTATGGCGGAACGGGTGAAAGAAGAATTAATAAGTAAACATGGCGTCGATCTTGTGGCAGGTCCCGATTCCTACATGGACTTGCCCTGTCTGGTGGGCGCAGTGGAAAAAGGGGAAAAAGCGATCAATGTGGAACTTTCGTCGCAGGAAACATATAAAGATGTTGTTCCGTTGAAAATAGCCGGTATAAATGTCTCCGGATATGTTTCCATTATGCGCGGGTGTAATAATTTTTGTTCCTATTGTATTGTTCCTTATACCCGGGGGCGCGAGCGAAGTCGTGACGTCGAAAGTATTTTAGGCGAGGTCTGCGATATGCGCTCCAAAGGTTATAAAGATGTGACATTGCTCGGGCAGAATGTTAATTCTTACAATTATGAGACGGCAGATGGTCAGGCTGTGGGGTTTCCACGGTTATTGGAGTATGTAGCCGAAGCTGTACCGCAAATGCGTATTCGTTTTATGACGTCGCACCCTAAAGATATGAGTGATGAAATGCTATATGTTATGGCGGCTCATCAGAATATCTGTAAATTTATTCATCTTCCCGCACAATCGGGAAGTACGCGTATACTACGGGTGATGAACAGGAAATATACGCGCGAGTGGTATCTTGACCGGATTGCTTCTGTACGTCGTATTATGCCGGAATGTGCTATATCGACGGATTTGTTTTGCGGATTTCACTCGGAAACGGAACGTGATTACGAGGAAACTCTTTCGTTGATGCGTGAAGTTGGATATGATTCGGCCTATATGTTTAAGTATTCGGAGAGACCAGGGACATATGCGGCTAAACATCTGCCGGACGATATTCCGGAAGATGTGAAAATTCGCCGTTTACAGGGCATGATTGATTTGCAGAATAAATTGTCTGATGAAAGTAACCGACGCGATATTGGTAAAACATTTGAAGTTCTTGTTGAAGGCTACTCAAAACGATCCCGCGATCAGCTTTACGGACATACGGAACATAATAAGGTTGTCATATTCGATAAGGGAAATCATCATGTCGGCGATTTTGTAAATGTACGTATTGAGAATGCAACATTGGCAACACTTTTTGGCAGAGAGATTGTTAAAAATACATAACGGTAGACGGTATTCCACAAAAATGTATTTATTTTGTACTAAAATTGGGAGGAGTAGCGTTTTTTCCTTCCGGAGGATGTTATGTTTTTAGAGCAAGTAAAAGCATTTTAAATGGCAGCAAACAATAAAAGAAATACAATATCATTTTTTAATTCTCATCTGATATCGGTGGTTAGTATATCATTGGTTCTTTTTCTTCTGGGTCTGATTTTAATAGTGGGGTTTCTTGGGAATGAGTTATCTCGTTATGTAAAAGAAAATATTACAATTTCCGTTGTGTTAACAGAAGATTTATCAGATGTAAAAATACGTAAAATCCGTGACGAGTTGGAGAAGCAGTCTTATGTAAAATCGACCGAATATATTTCGAAAGAGCAGGCTTTGCTTGAGATGCAGCGCGAGTTGGGCGAAAATCCGGAGACATTTTTAGGATTCAATCCGTTTCATGCGTCAATTGAAGTTAAGCTGAAATCCGAATACGCTCACCCGGACAGCCTTCCGGTGATAGAAAAACGTATATCTTCTCAGGCAAGCGTTTCGGATGTGCAATATCGCAGGGATATGATGCAGATGGTTAATCAGAATATACGTCGTATCGGCTTTGTTTTGCTGATTCTTTTTGTCGTATTGATAGTCATATCGTTTGTTTTAATAAATAATACTGTCAGACTTCTGATTTATTCGAAGCGCTTTCTTATCTATACGATGCGTCTTGTGGGGGCGACTCCTTCTTTTATCAGGCAACCGTTCATACGCTATAATATAATGAGCGGACTAATTGCAGGCATTCTTGCAGTGATCATGTTAATGAGCGCGTCGTATTATGTAAAGGCGGAGTTTATGAGTATGGAAGATATTTTAGACCCGGATACGATATTTTTTATTTATGGAACAGTTCTTGCATCCGGGGTTATTTTGTCTGTTATAGCCGCCTATTTCGCAGTAAACAGGTATTTGCGTATAGCGCATGGGAGATTGTATTATATTTAATTGAAATAAAAATTATATATATATGAAAGATTTTGCATTTGGTAGAGAGAATTTTATTTTAATAGCAGTCGCTGTTCTATTTATTGTTATGGGATTTGCGTTGATGAGTGGCGGAGGCGCTTCTGACGACGTTTCATTCAATCCTGAAATATTCGGTAAACGCCGAATTGTTGTTGCGCCGATTGTAACGGTTTTGGGTTTTGCGCTTGTTGTTGTCGGTATATTGAAGAAGCCGAAAGACGCTCATATTGCGGATCGTGTGAAAGATAAAGCATGAGTTGGATCGAGGCTGTTATATTAGGTATCATACAGGGGCTTACAGAGTTTTTGCCGGTTAGTAGCAGCGGTCATTTGACGATTGCGGGGACCTTGTTTGGCATGACAGGCGAGGAGAATCTGGCATTTGCCGTATTGGTTCATGTGGCTACCGTATTGAGTACGATTGTTGTTCTATGGGGAGAAATTTCCGGATTGTTCAAAGGTTTTTTTTCTTTCCGTTGGAATAATGAAACAAAAATGGTTTCCAAAATACTGCTTTCAATGATTCCGGTGGGAATTGTCGGATTGTTTTTTAAGGATACGGCGGAGGCGCTTTTCGGAAGCGGATTACTGTTGGTGGGATGCATGTTATTACTGACGGCTGCATTATTGATGATTTCATATTATGCCAGCCCCCCCCGTCGGAAGGAAGCGCTTTCTTTTCGTGACGCTTTCATTATCGGCGTAGCTCAGGCATGCGCGGTAATGCCGGGTCTTTCGCGTTCCGGTTCTACGATAGCTACAGGTATATTGCTGGGTAACAAAAAAGAGAAAGTAGCCAGGTTTTCGTTTCTTATGGTTATTATACCCGTATTAGGCGAAGCGCTGTTGGATGTGGTAAAAATACTGAAAGGCGATGATGCGTCTGCCTTTTCCTCCATTTCGGCGAGCGCTGTGGTATGCGGCTTTGCCGCGGCATTTTTATCAGGAATGATTGCTTGTAAATGGATGATCGATATCGTGAAAAAAGGAAAGCTGATCTATTTTGCATACTATTGTATTGTGGTAGGGTTGTTTGCCGTTGTATATTCGCAGTTTAATTGATGATGGATTTTGTCGCCGGAGAAGTAGTGTTTTTTAATAAGCCGCTTGATTGGACTTCGTTTGATCTTGTAAACAAGTTTCGCTATAAGCTGTCGCGGAAGTTACGCGTAAAAAAGATAAAGGTAGGTCATGCCGGCACATTAGACCCCAAAGCTACAGGGGTGATGATTTTATGTACGGGACGTGCAACCAGGCGTATAGAAGAGTTTCAAGGGCAAACGAAAGAGTATATTGCTACATTGAAACTGGGAGCTACGACGCCATCTTTTGATCTGGAGAAAGAGATTGACGCCATCTATCCGACTGAACACATAACGCGCGAAATGGTAGAAGACGCGTTGTGTAAATTTGTCGGATGTATAGAGCAGGTTCCTCCCGCTTTTTCCGCATGTAATGTAGATGGAAAACGTGCATACGAACTGGCTCGAAGAGGCGAAGATGTTCCTCTTAAGGCGAAAGTATTGACGATTGATGAATTGGAACTGATGGATTGTCTGCTGCCGGTTGTAAAAATACGGGTAGTATGTAGTAAGGGTACCTATATTCGCGCACTGGCGCGCGATATAGGACAGGCTCTTGATTCAGGCGCACATTTGATAGCATTGGAAAGAACCCGCGTCGGCGATGTGACATTAGATAAATGCCTTAATCCCGAAGATATCGATTCTTTTTTAAATGAAGTTACGCCTGAGGCGCATGAAACCTGAAATCCGGTATATATCGGATTTCGTTTTACGTTTGATTATAAATAAAAAAAATATATATGAAACTCTCAAAATTCAAATTTGCGTTGCCGACGTCGTTGATCGCCCAACATCCGGCGAGATTTCGAGACGAATCACGTTTAATGGTGGTTTATCGTGATAAAGGAAAGATTGAGCATAAAGTATTTAAAGATCTGATAAAATATTTCGGTAAAGGCGATGTTTTTATAATGAATGATACGAAAGTGTTTCCTGCTCGTTTATACGGAAATAAAGAAAAGACGGGCGCGCGTATAGAAGTTTTTCTGTTGAGGGAACTTAATCCGGACTTGCACTTGTGGGATGTGCTTGTAGATCCTGCACGTAAGATTCGTATAGGCAATAAATTGTATTTTGGAGAAGATGATTCTCTTGTGGCTGAAGTAATAGATAATACAACTTCGCGTGGGCGTACGCTTCGTTTTTTGTTTGACGGACCTCGCGACGAGTTCAAGAAAATATTGTATGGACTGGGTCATACTCCTCTTCCCAAGTATATTACGCGTGAAGTTGAAGACCCGGATGACGTGGAACGTTATCAGACTATTTACGCTACGAAAGAAGGGGCCGTTGTGGCGCCTGCAGCAGGATTTCATTTTAGTCGCGAACTGATGAAACGTCTGGAAATCAAGGATTGTAAGTTTGAGTTTGTGACAATTCATTCCGGACTGGGAAACTATCGGGAAATAGACGTCGAGGATTTGTCAAAGCATAAAATGGATTCCGAGCAGATGAGGATCGGGTTCGAAGTTGCTAATTCGGTTAATGAGGCGAAAGATAACGGGAAAAAAATATGCTCCGTAGGCGCTTCGGTAATGCGTGCAATAGAATCTTCTGTGAGTACGGACGGGCGTCTTAAAGAATATGACGGGTGGACTAATAAATTTATTTTTATGCCTTATGATTTTAGTATTGCAAACTGCATGATAACTAATTTTCATGTGCCATTGTCTGCATTATTTATGATGACCGCCACATTCGGCGGTTACGATCTTGTCATGGAGGCCTATCATCTGGCAATCAAAGAAGAATACCGTTTTTGCGCTTATGGCGATGCGATGTTGATTTTGTAATCGTAAATTCTCAAACAGTTAAAATTGTCATTTGTCTATTTGGGCTTGGGTTCTAATCTCGGAGACAAGCGAAGGAATATAAAAAAGGCGCTTACGCTTATGATAGAAAGGGTAGGGGATATTCTTGCCCTTTCGGATTTTTATGAAACGTCATCCTGGGGTTATGATTCTACGGAGATGTATCTGAATACGGCGGTAAAATTGGAGACGGAATTGAAACCGGAAGAGTTATTAGCTGTAACGCAGGAAATAGAACGGGAAATCGGACGACGGGGAAAAACCGTAAACGGCAAATATCAGGACCGTATCATTGATATTGATGTATTGCTATATGATGACTTAATGATGCGTACTCCGAAATTGACAATACCGCATCCTCTTCTGCACCGGCGAATATTTGTTTTACAGCCGTTATTTGAAATTGCTCCTGATGTTGTTCATCCTGTCTTAAAAAAAACGATTGCAGATATTTATCATCTCATGTCGGAACATGATCTCCGGAATTGAAATGTATGCCGGATACATTCTCGACAGACAGCTTGTCCTTGCGAATCGTTCGTGCGATTAAACCGGAGATTTATTTTCAAGTTCATTTAGCCACAGGTCGACGGAGGCGTCGCTTGGCATGCGCCAGTCGCTACGCGGCGACAGGCTTATGGAACCAACCTTGGGACCATCCGGAAGACAACTGCGTTTAAATTGTTGTGAAAAAAAGCGACGCAGGAATGTTTGAAGCCATTTTTTTATTTCATTGTCCGAATATTTTTTATGAAACGCTTGTCTGGCAAGGAAAAGAATTTTACCGGGCGACGCCCCAAAACGCATGAAATGATAAAGGAAGAAATCGTGCAGTTCATAGGGGCCGACAAAATCTTCTGTCCTTTGACGGATTGTTCCGTCCTCATTTGCCGGAATAAGTTCCGGGCTGATAGGAGTATCGGCAATATCCAGCAGGGTTTTTCGGGTTTTCTTATCGGATATGTTATTTGCCGTCCATTCGACAAGGTAGCGAACGAGCGTTTTCGGAATGCCGACATTTACTCCATACATTGACATATGGTCGCCATTGTATGTTGCCCATCCAAGCGCCAGTTCGGACATGTCGCCGGTACCAATCACGACGCCGTTGGTCTGGTTGGCCAGATCCATCAATATCTGGGTACGTTCGCGCGCCTGCGTATTTTCGTATGTGACGTCGGTTGTTTTCCCATCGTGTCCAATGTCTTTGAAATGTTGTATGCATGCATCTTTTATAGATATTTCATGGAAGGAAACGCCGATGGATTTTATAAGAGAAGCCGCGTTTTTATAAGTGCGTCCCGTAGTTCCGAATCCGGGCATTGTAACGCCATGAATGTTCTTTCGCGGAATATTCAATGTGTCAAAAGCGCGGACGGTAACCATTAACGCCAAAGAGGAGTCTAATCCGCCTGAAATACCAATGACCGCCGATTTTGCGCGGATGTGTTTCAGTCGTTGGACAAGTCCGAATGTCTGGATATTGAATATTTCTTCACACCGGTCTTTTAGTGCGCCGTCTTCTGAAGGAACAAACGGATGTGGATTGATAAACCGGTCCGGCTTGCTTTTATGTGGAGCGAGATCAAATGGTATATTGCGTATTTTTGATAAGCTTTCGTTTTGAAGTTGTGGCGCAAAGCTTGTGTTTACGAGTCTGTCATGTTGCAGATAATCAATGTTAATGTCGTTTATAATCAACTTGTCTTTTAAGTCGAACCGTTCCGATTCGCTCAATACTACGCCGTTTTCAGCTATAAATCCTTTGCCGGTATAAACGAGATCGGTACTTGATTCTCCAAAACCGGCAGAAGCGTACGCATAGCCGGCAATACAGCGTGCCGATTGCTGGGCGATTAGCGATCTGAGGTATTGATTTTTCCCGATAATTTCATTGCTGGCAGAAAGGTTTAGTATAATATTGGCTCCCGACATAGACAGTGTTGAGCTTGGCGGCACGGGAGTCCATAAGTCTTCACATATTTCAATGCCAACAACGGCTTTAGCGTTTTTTGCAGAAAATAAAAGATTTGTTCCAAACGGATATTCTTCATCGCCGATACGGATAGTTTCCGATTGCAGTTTACTTCCGGAAGAAAACCATCGCATTTCCTGGAATTCTTTATAATTAGGAATAAAAGACTTTGGAATGACGCCCAGGATGCGTCCGTTCTGAAAAACAACAGCCGTATTGAATAGTTTATTTTCCGCGGCAAGAGGAATTCCCACGGCACATAATACGTTTAGCTTTTTTGTTTTTTCGATTAATTGCAGTATTACGTCTTTTGCATGATGCAGCAGCGTATCTTGTGCAAACAGGTCCATGCAGGTATAACCTGTAACCGATAATTCCGGAAAAACGATAACCTGTACGCCCAGTTTTTCCGCTTTGCGTATCACTGATTCAATCCTGCGGATATTTTCCGTACAGTTAGCGACTTCTATGTTGGGCGCTGCTGCCGCTACTTTTACAAAACCGTTCATTTTTTATTCTATTTATTCAGATAACAAAAGTATGAATTAATTTAATAATAATCTACATACGCCGGATAAAAACTTTTTTGATATGGAAGCATGTTCTGTGGAGGTTGTATCTTATGAAAAATGCGTTGCTTGTGAAAAATAGGAGAGAGCGCTTTGCTGCGCTCTCTCCCTGCAAAAAACATAAAACAATCAATAAAAGCTCTCGCTTTTATGCTCCGTTAGCGAATGAATAATAATTCGCGATATTTCGGTAATGTCCACATTTCATCATCGACTGTCAATTCAAGTTTATCGATATGATAACGAATTTCGTCGAACATAGACGCTATGGTATCATGATATGCAATTGCTTTTTCGCGTTCGCTTGTAATTTTGTTTGCTTTTTTACGATTATCAATCATTTTATCCACCAGTGTTTTGATTTGGGTGATATGTTCCGCAATATCTTCAATGATAGAAAGATTTGTCGCGGAGACAGTTTCGCTTTTCTTTGCGTCGAACAGGCCTTTCACTCTTGATACATTTTCAATCAGCATGGACTGATAGCGGGTTGCTACCGGGATGATATGATTGATTGCCAGGTCCCCCAGTACGCGCCCTTCAATTTGTATTTTCTTTGTGTACATGTCCCATTTGACTTCATTACGCGCTTCCAGTTCCTTCTTAGTCATGATACTGATCGATTCGAACAACTCAATGCTTGATTTCGACAGATAATTGTCAAAAATCAAAGGTACGCTGGTTTCGCAATCCAGCCCCCGTTCTTTTGCTTCCTCTTTCCATTCGTCGCAATAACCGTTTCCGTCAAAGCGGATTGCTTTGCACTCTTTTGAATATTTGCGTAAGACGTCGAGTATGGCAGTATATTTGTCCGCACCTTTTTTGATCTTTGCATCAACATCTTTTTTGAATATTTTGAGTTGTTCCGCTACTGCCGCATTAAGAACCAGCATGGTTGTCGCACAGTTTGCCGATGAACCGACTGCGCGATATTCGAAGCGATTTCCGGTAAAAGCAAATGGAGATGTGCGATTCCTGTCCGTATTATCTATAAGTATTTCCGGTATACGTGGAATATCGATTTTGAATCCGTGCTTTCCTTCAATTTTCAATTTGTCCGATTTTACTTTTTCAAGACTATCGAGAACTTCGGAAACCTGTTTTCCGAGAAAACTTGAGATAATAGCCGGAGGCGCTTCATTTGCGCCGAGACGATGTGCGTTTGTTGCGGTAGAAATACTGCTTTTCAACAGTCCGTTGTGTTTGTAGACGGCTTTCAGCGTATTAACGATAAATGTAAGGAATCTCAGATTCTCCTCGGGCGTTTTTCCCGGCGACATCAGTAGTATTCCGGTATCCGTGCCTAAAGACCAGTTGTTATGTTTGCCCGAACCGTTTATACCTTTGAACGGCTTCTCATGTAATAAAACGCGAAATCCATGTTTACGTGATATTTTACGCATCATAGCCATTGCCAATAAGTTATGGTCGTTAGCTAAATTACATTCCTCGAATATGGGAGCTAGCTCAAATTGATTGGGTGCAACTTCATTATGACGCGTTTTTACGGGTATTCCGAGTTTAAAACATTCTATTTCAAGGTCTTTCATAAATTCGGCGACCCGGGTCGGAATAGCGCCGAAATAGTGGTCTTCTAACTGTTGGTTTTTACTGCTCTCATGTCCCATGAGGGTGCGTCCTGTCAAAAGCAGATCCGGGCGGGCGGCATACAGGTCTTCATCAACAAGAAAATATTCCTGCTCCCATCCCAGATAAGAGTAAACTTTCTTGACTTTTGTGTCAAAATAATGGCAGACGTCGACTGCCGCTTTATTTACAGCGTCGAGCGCTCTTAAAAGCGGCGCTTTGTAATCAAGCGATTCTCCTGTGTATGAGATAAATACGGTTGGAATACAAAGCGTATCCCCTACAATAAAAGCCGGTGAAGAGGGATCCCAGGCTGTGTAGCCGCGCGCTTCGAATGTATTGCGGATACCTCCGCTCGGAAAACTTGAGGCGTCCGGCTCTTGTTGTACCAGTAGTTTTCCTGACATTTCTTCAACGACGCCACCTTTTCCGTCGTGTTCGATGAACGCGTCATGTTTTTCGGCAGTTCCTTCGGTCAAAGGATGAAACCAGTGCGTGTAATGAGTTGCTCCCATTTCCATTGCCCATTTCTTCATACCTGTGGCGACTGCGTCTGCCGTGCTTAACGAAAGGGATGCTCCCTTGTCGATAACGCTTATCAAATCCTTGTATGCCTTTTCCGGCAAATACTTAAACATTTTTTCTCTGTTGAATACCATGCTGCCGAAATACTCGGATGGACGAGTATTTGGCGCTTCAACAAGGATCGCTTTCTTCTGAAAAGCCTTTTCTACTACTCTGAATCTTAAGTCTGACATTGTTTTAATTATTAATTTATAATTAGATAGAATAAAATTTATAACAGGAAGATATTGTTTTTTTCGCAGATTTTAATTTGCTCTTCCGGCCATATGGAGGCCTGTACTTCTCCAACATGCGCTTTTTGCAGGAAGAACATGCATAAGCGGCTTTGTCCGATGCCTCCTCCAATGGAGGAAGGGAGCTGACCGTTTAGCAGCGCTTTATGAAATGTCAGTTCTGCGCGTTCGACACAGCCGCTTATTTCAAGCTGATGTTCTAAAGATTCTTTGTCTACGCGTATACCCATTGACGACAACTCGAAAGATGTTTTCAGAATCTTGTTCCATAAGATAATATCTCCGTTCAGTCCCAGATATCCGTCATCGTTCGGAGTACTCCAGTCGTCGTAGTCCGGTGCGCGGCCATCGTGTTTTTCTCCATTACTAAGTTTTCCGCCTATGCCAATAAGGAAGATTGCCCCGAATTTTTCAGAGGCTTTCATTTCGCGCTCACGCGGAGCGATATCCGGATACATCTGGAGAAGTTCTTCCGTATGAATAAAAGTGATATCTTCCGGCAATGTTGGAGTAATGTGAGGGAACTGTTCATAGACAACTATTTCCATTTCCTTGAAGATTGTGTAAATATTGCGCACAATACGTTTCAGATAGTCGATGTTACGGTCGCTTGCATTTATTGTTTTTTCCCAGTCCCATTGGTCGACATAAAGAGAGTGGAGGTTGTCAAGGATTTCGTCGCAACGAATGGCGTTCATGTCGGTATAGAGTCCGTAACCGGGGGAGATCTGATAAGCGGCCAGCTTCATGCGTTTCCACTTAGCCAGCGAATGTACTACTTCCGCTTGTTTATCTCCCATGCATCGGATCGGAAATTTAACGGCGCGTTCTACGCCGTTAAGGTCGTCGTTTATACCGGTCCCCGACAGGACAAACAATGGCGCCGTTACCCTGCGCAAATGAAGTTTCTCGGTCAGTTTCTCCTGAAATGTGTGTTTTAGCATCTGAATGGCCAGTTCGGTAGTTTCGGGCATCAGCGTTTGCTTGTAATTTTTTGGAATAATTAATGGCATAACTTTTGTGATTTTAAATTGATTGTTTTATTTATTTTTTGTGTGTAATTTATTTAATTTGCCTACCCGCAACAAGCAAGTTGTTTAATTATCAATTAACTGTGTCTTTTTTTTACGACTTGCTTGTTGGGGATAAGCGGTTTATTTAAATAGGATTATTAACTGTTATATGCCGATTCTCCGTGCTCATAGATGTCAAGGCCTTCTTCCTCGATGCGTGACGGAACACGTAAGCCGTATATTATGTCGAGTCCTTTGAATATTACGATTCCCATAACTAAGGCCCATGCGCTGACAATAATGGCCCCGAACGCCTGCGCTCCCAGGAAAGCCGCCCCTCCTCCGTAGAAAAGGCCTTCTTCGGTTGCAAACAGTCCGGTTAACAGGGTTCCGAAAAAGCCGCATACTCCATGTACCGACGATGCGCCTACCGGATCGTCTATTTTTAAGACTCTATCAATGAAATCTACTGCAAATATCATGATAGTCCCGCATATACCGCCAATTAATGCCGCTCCTATGGGAGATACAAGATCGCATCCGGCGGTAATACCGACCAACCCTGCGAGGATACCGTTTAAAGTCAGTGAAAGGGATGGCTTGCCGTATTTTATCCACGATACGATAAGCGACATGGCTCCGCCTGCACATGCGGCAAGGTTGGTAGTTAGAAATACGTTGGATATAGCTTCACGGTCGCTTTCTGTTGCTGCCGCTAATTGCGAGCCGGGATTAAAACCGAACCAGCCGAACCAGAGGATAAATACGCCTAAGGACGCCATTGTCAGATTATGTCCCGGAATGGCTTTTGATTTTTTATCTTTACCGTATTTGCCAATACGAGGCCCGACGATGGCTGCTCCTGCCAAAGCAACCCATCCTCCGACGGAGTGAACAATAGTAGAACCTGCAAAGTCATGAAATGTTGTTCCGAATGTATTCATCATAAAACTTCCTTCATCTCCATTCATCAGCCATCCGCCTCCCCAGGTCCAGTGTCCGGAGACAGGATAAATGATGGTACATATTAGAATGGAGTAGCAAAGATACATAGAAAATTTGGTTCTTTCTGCCACGGCGCCCGAAACAATTGTTGCAGCAGTTGCACAAAATACGGTTTGGAATACCAGAAAACCGGCTTTTGGCAGTCCGCTGTCGTATATGTCGATATTGAAAAAATTCGGCATGCCTAAAAATCCGCCCGAACCGAACATGATTCCGAATCCGATAGCCCAATACAGCAGCGATCCGAATGAAAAGTCGCAAAAATTCTTCATGAGGATATTTGCTGTGTTTTTACTTCGCGTAAAACCGGATTCAACAAGAGCAAAGCCCGGTTGCATGAAGAATACCAGCATGGCGGCAAGTAACATCCATACCGTATTAAGCCCCAGAGACAGGTCGTTTACCGTTGTTGCTAACTCTGCCGCATCCGTATTGCCGGCCGTAGCGTTAACTCCGAAGAAACCTATAATGAAAATTGTCGCGCATAATTTTTTTGCAATGCGATATAGCGTATATTTTTTGTCCATAATAATTGTATTTAATCGATTGATAATCTTTTAACCTGTGAATAAATGTCGTTTATTATTGTTCCTGTTCTGCGTTATATAGCGCGATATCTCCGCGTTCGCCCGTTCTGATGCGGATAGCGTCTTCTATCGGTATAATAAAGATGCGTCCGTCGCCGATTTCACCGGTCTGTGCCGACTGGATAATTGCCTGTACGGTTTTTTCCGTATTTTTATCACGCACAACGATCGATATTAATATACGTTCTATGGAACTTGTATCATAAACTACGCCTCGATATATACGCCCCTGGCGCGATTTCCCAATGCCTCTTACTTCATAGAATGAAAACCATTCGATATTAGCGGCAAGAAGCGCTTCTTTTACTTCTTCAAATTTTGTTTTGCGGATAATTGCTTCAATCTTTTTCATTTTTTGATATTTTATTGTCAATTATTTTTCTGTATGCGAACTGTTTGCTAAAGGGTTATGCCGAATACGAAGTAACATCTTTCCTGATTCGGGTTGAATGTTATTTTTGTGGATACCGGAATAGAAAATGATTCCGTAACGCGTATATCTTTTCCGACCTTCACTCCGATATTCACGATATTGAGTTTGTCGGAATAAATGCTCTCCCATGGGGTGAGGCCTAATTCCGCTTTCATATCCAGTCCTCCGACTTTGAAAGGCGCGCTTGCTTCAATGTATGTAGAATAAGCTCTGTCTCCATCCGTTTTGTAATCCATTCCTGCAAAATAAGTATTCCAGCTAATTGCCGCCGGCCCGAAGTCGTATCCGAGGGTCGCCTCAAACATGTGAACTGTCGTATGAGCCGCGTAATCGAAATAATTATTTACATCGCCGTTTATGTCCGGCGTATCAAACCAGTAATCTGTGATGGCTGCACTAAATCCTCCGGTCCCATAACTAAGGGTAAAATCAAATTCTTTCGTGTCGTAATTTTCAAAGCCTACAGAACCCCATGCCGTCAGAGAGAGTCCTCCGAGTGATATGGCTGCTGTCGGTTGTATGGATACGCCGCCCAGATTCTGGCCGCGCCAGATGTAACTGCTGACAATATCAGCGCCGGCGCCTGCTGAGAGCTCTACCTTCTGCGCTTTTGTGAAAAAAGTAACCGCACTGAATGCAATCATAAATAATACTGACTTTTTAAACCTAAATTTTTCCATGTCTTTTTCTTTTTAAATTAAACAATAATATCTATTAAATCTGTATGTATTTTAATTATATGATTGAAAGAGCGGCGTGTAGAGGGGGACGTCTCAGCGTTTAATTCTCCGAGCTAGAACCATTTCTTCAGTCTTTCCAGGGCCTCATCCGCGCATTCGCGGCTTCCGAAGGCTGTAAAGCGGAAATAACCCTCGCCGCCCGGACCGAAACCGACGCCTGGGGTTCCCACAATTGCAGTCTCATAAAGGAGCTGGTCGAAGAATTTCCATGACGGCATTTTCTTGGGCGTCTGCATCCATAAATAGGGAGCGTTATCTCCGCCAAAAACATTCATACCGCATTCGGTCAGTCCCTTTTTCAATATCCGGGCATTTGTCATATAATAATCTATGCTTTCTTTGATCTGCTGCGCGCCTTCCGGCGTATAGATCGCCTCGGCTCCGCGTTGTGTGATGTAACTTGTTCCGTTGAACTTGGTATTCTGGCGACGGCTCCATAGTTTGTTCAGCGAAACTTTTTCGCCGGTCAGGGAGAATCCGTTTAAATCTTTCGGAACAACGGTATATCCGCATCGTACTCCGGTAAACCCTGCAGTTTTTGAAAAACTGCGGAATTCTATCGCTACTTTTCTGGCCCCTTTTATCTCGTAGATGGAATGAGGAATGTCCGGATCCTGAATAAATCTTTCGTAGGCGGCGTCGTATAAAATCAATACGTCGTTTGCCAATGCGTAATTTACCCACATTCTGAGTTCGTCCTTGGGAAGGGTGGCGCCTGTGGGATTGTTAGGGAAACATAGATACAGAATATCAATTCTTCTGTGCGGCAATTCGGGCGTAAAATTATTTTCTGCCGTACATGGAATATATACAATGTTACTCCATTTGTTTCCGGTAAGAACCCCTGCGCGTCCTGCCATTACATTTGAGTCGATATATACGGGATATACGGGGTCGGCGATCCCTACGCTATTGTCATGTCTCAGTATATCTCCTATATTTCCGGTATCGCTTTTGGCGCCGTCGTTTATAAAAACTTCACCGGCGTCAAGGTTTATACCGCGCGGAGTATAGTCGTGTTTGATAATTGCATCTATTAGAAAAGGATATCCCTGATCCGGGCCATATCCGCGAAATGTTTCCGCATTGCTCATTTCATCAACAGCCTTGTGCATAGCATTGCATACCGCTTTGGGTAAAGGAAGTGTGACGTCTCCGATCCCAAGGCTGATTACTTTTGCTTTTGGGTGCGTTACCTTGAAAGCATTTACTTTCTTGGTAATATTGGGGAACAAATAGTTATCAGATAGCTTCAAATGATGTTCGTTTACTAATGCCATAAATTGTTGTTTTTGATTGTTATTGTTTGTTTTTTGCTTTATATGAATGGTTGTTTTATATGAATAGTTGTTTTATTGAATGGTTGTTTTATTGAAGGCCGGAGTCCGGCTGATCACAGATGTCGCCTTCGAATACGGTAACGGCGTCGCCGGTCATTTGTATATTATTATTGTGATCCCATGACAGGAAAAGAGAACCTCCGTCCATTTCGACCGTAGCATTACGTTCTGTTTTTCCTTTTGCCGCACATGCGGCAAGTGTTGCGCAAGCTCCTGTTCCACATGCCATTGTTATTCCGGATCCTCTTTCCCATACCCGCATACGGACATGGTTTTTATTTTTTATCTCGACGAATTCGACATTTGTGCGATCCGGAAATATCGGATTATTCTCAATAAGAGGACCCGCCGTCGGAAGATCAATTTTTGTAATGTCGTCGACAATGATTATGAAATGAGGATTTCCCATGGAGACAATGACGCCTTCGTAAACTGTTTTGTTTACCGTCACTGTTACGGATCGCTCTTTGATTACGGGAATTCCCATATCTATTGTTATGCTGTTTACTTCTTTGTTATTTAAATGTAATTTTATTGTTTTAATTCCGGATAAAGTGTCAAGCGTTATTGTTGTCTTTGCGGTAAGTTGTTGGTCGTATACATATTTTCCTATGCATCTTGTCGCGTTGCCGCACATCAAGGCTTCCGATCCGTCAGCATTGAAGATGCGCATGCTAAAATCTGCTTTATCCGATCTTCCTATCAGGACCAATCCGTCGGACCCAATGCCGGTATGCGGTTTACTCCATCGTTTGGACTTTTCTTCCGGATTGGTTATATTGTATTTCATTGTGTTGACATATATGTAGTCGTTGCCTGAACCATGCATCTTGTGAAAATGAATTTTTTGTGTCATTTGTCTATGTTTATTCTCTTTTTATGTTGCAAATTGTTTGTTTTATTGTGCAAATATATGTCCTTTTGTAATACTTTTATGCAAATATGCATCAAAATGATATATGATAATTTCATAGTATTAATTTGTTTGTATATATGGGCTATTTATTTCAAATTGTTTTTTTACAGTATGATTTTATTTCAATTTGAAACTTGTTGAAAGAAAGAGCTATTATACGCCGTTTTGCCGGCGTATGGTTTGGACTGGATATTACCCGGAATGAGATTAAAGAGTGTTTATAATCAGCTTATTGCGCTCTGCAGAAAGGGTGTTTTAAGGAAATGTTAATACGAATGTTGTCATATCTGATTGACGTTCTTTCTTGAGCGTTATATTTCCTCCCGATCGTCTCATAATCTGTCTGGCCACGGAAAGTCCCACGCCGCTGCCATTTTTTTTAGTTGTGAAGAACGGAATAAAAATATGCGCCGCTTCTTCTTCCGGAATGGCAGGACCATTATTTGATACTTCGATAATGATAGCTTCCAAGTCGTTACATGACGCTTTTATTAAAATGAGTCCGTTTTCCTGTTTATCCCCGATAGCCTGTTCCGCATTTTTCAAAAGGTTAATTACTACCATGCTGATAAGGTTTTCATCCGCATAAAGTATCAGATCTGCAGGTTGTATATCGGTTCGCCATTCAATGTTGCTATAATCTTTGTGATGACGCGCCAGTAAAATCATTCTTTCCATGAATTTTTTTACGTAAAACAAGGTTGGCTGAGGCTCGGGGATATGAGTGAATTTGCGGTATGATTCGACAAACGACATCAACCCTTTTCCTGTTTTGCTGATAACCTCGAGTCCGTTTTGTATTTCCTCTTTCGAATAATCGTGTTTGGAAAGTAATGTGTTACTGATGGAAACGATAGGGGTGATGGAGTTCATAATTTCATGCGTCATCACTTTGGTCAGGCGTATCCATGAATCAAGTTCCTTATCCTCCATTTCATTATTTATATCATTGAATGTAACGATGAAAACAGTTCTATTCTGGAGTTTCGTTCCGGAAACGTTTACATGGATATCGACCGCTCCGCGTTCGGTTTCGTATGTAAACTTGAATTTATTGTCGGATTGCAGGCTCGTTAAACGTGTCGCAAGCGTTTCATTTATGCGTTTTATTTGTTTTATGTGTATAAGAACCGACGACCCTAAAAGTTGCATGGCTTTATTGTTTTTCTGAATGATATATCCGTCTTCATCAATAACAATAATACCGATATTTACCGAATCGATAATCTGTTCATAGAATTTTTCCTGTTTCATGGTATCGATTCGGGTACGCAACAATGCGCGTATGATACGATTTATTAATTCGTTGATGGTCTTGTCTTCCGATGGTTGTAGTCCGGCTGCATATTGAAACGTTAAATCATTGTTGTCGATAGCGTCAAACATGTATTCTATTTTTTTTATACTGCGTTTATGCAGGGATAAAACCCCGAAAAGCATGACTGCAGATAAAATCATAAATATAATGAAAAACGAGATGTTTTTTCCTGTTCCGAAACAGGTGCACATAGCAACGGCTACAATCAGCATTGTCAGACGGAACGTGATGTTATTAACGACATATTTGCCGATGGCGCTTTTCAAAGTTCGTATCGTTTAATTTTATTATATAATGTTTGTCGCGATATTCCAAGCTCACTGGCGACAAGAGAAAGGTTTCCGTTGTGTTTGTTTATGGAATTGCGTATCATATGATGTTCCATTTCTTCGATGGTTGTAGCTTCATTCTCTTTGACGCCTGATGATACGGCCGGAATGTCCAGGTCGTCCGCATCTATGGTTTCGTTTTCGCAGAATATAACCGCTTTCTCAATAAAATGTTCCAGTTCGCGTATGTTGCCATACCAGGGCTGCGCTTTTAATTTATCTTTTGCCGCGGTGGTAAAACGTAAATTATCTTTATTATAGTTCTTAGCTTGTTTATCCAGGAATATTTCGGCGAAAGGCACAATATCATCCGGTCTTTCACGCAGTGGCGGTATGTGAATGCGTATCGTATTGATCCGGTACATCAGGTCCTCGCGGAACAGGTCTTTTTTTACCAGTTCGTCAAGGTTTTTATTGGTGGCGCTTAACAAACGGATGTTTACGGGAATATGCCTGTTACTGCCGACACGAACAATGTAACGCTGTTGCAGAACGGTCAGAAGTTTGGCCTGTAAATGATATGAAAGATTTCCGATTTCATCTAAAAAGAGGGTGCTGTCGTCGGCTTCCTCGATTTTCCCGATCCTGTCTGTTTGGGCGTCGGTAAAAGCCCCTTTAACATGTCCGAATAATTCGCTCTCGAATAATGTTTCCGTTATGGCGCCCATATCGACGGTAACCATCTTGTTTTTATTCCGTGATGATAACCGGTGTATTTCCCGTGCCGCCATTTCTTTTCCTGTTCCGTTTTCGCCGGTAATCAGGATATTCGCATCGGTTTTGGATACTTTGCCGATAAGCAGGCGGACTTTTTGCATTGCTTCGCTTTTGCCCCAGAACATATCGTTTTTACCGGATGAGAATGTTACGGATTGTGCGGGTTGTCCGGCGGATTTTTTATTTTTTGCGGCCCGATAAGCGCTTTGTAAAGATTCCAGAAGTTTATCGTTCTCCCATGGTTTTACTACAAAATCGGCCGCGCCTTCTTTTATTCCCCTTACGGCAAGTTCGATGTCCGCATAGGCCGTAAATAGAATAACTTGTATGGACGGTTTTTGTTTTTTTATTTCCGCAAGCCAGAACAGCCCTTCATTGCCGCTATTGATGCCGGCCCCGAAGTTCATATCTAAGAGAATGATATCGACCTGTTCGTCCGATAGTATCCGGTTGATACGATTCGGATTGCTTATTGTAATAATTTTTGCAAACACATTTTGCAAAAGAATTTCGACGGCGGCAAGAATGCTCTTGTTGTCGTCCACTACCAATATTGTACCTTGCCGTTTGTTCATAACGAGCACAAACTTACATGAAAAAATCCGGTTTTACAAGTGATACGAAAAAAATAAAGGATGATTCTGACGCTCTTTCTGTTCGGCTAACGGTTGGTCGCTACCTGCCCCCGTAGCGGATTCGCATTACCAGGTAATTTATCATGCGCGGCGCATAAAGAAAAAGAGACTGTTCCTTCGGAACAGTCTCTTTCTTTTTTATGCGTCCTGCCTTTTCGGCGAGCGGATTTTAATAGCCGTCGTTCTGTTTTAACTGCGGATTTTTGTCTATCGCCGTTTGTGGAATGGGCAAATAGCGGTTGTGCGGTGAAAATTTGCGGTCTTCGATTTTTTCTACGCCGGCGACCGTAGCTCTTGAGTACGGATTCTGTTCTTCGTAGTTGACGGAGCCGACGATGCGATTATGCGGGCCGTTCAGGACGGTTTCGGCGATCATCTTACCGGAAGCGTCTTTCCAGCGCAGGATGTCCGCGCGCCGGAGGCCTTCGCCCGCCATTTCTATGGAACGTTCGCGCCGGATGAGTTCGCGCAGGCTCTCTTTTGTTGCGTAACGGGTCCTGTCTACGGCAGGCATCCCGGCGCGCAGGCGTATGGCGTCGAGTGCTTCATAGACTTCTTCCGAGGGACCGTTCAGTTCGTTGGACGCTTCGGCAAGGGTCAGCAGAACTTCGGCATAGCGGTAGACGATGTACTGAGTCTCGGTATCGTAGAAGTCGTTGTTGTACTGTTCGATGGGCGCGAGGAACTTTGACCACGTAAGAGCCGTCTTTGAGGCGTTATCGGCGGCTGTCGGATAGTTGGAATTTTTATTGCCGTTGGGCAACGTTTCGTCCAGCGTATTAAGTATCCCGTTATAGCCGCTCGCCCAATCCTGTCCCGGATATAAAACGGTCATTGCCATACGCGGATCCCTGTTATTGAAAGGATGGGACGGGTCATAACCTGAACCGGCTTCGTCTTTCGTCTTGCCGTTGGACATTTCATAAGCGTCGATCAGGTTCTGGGACGGTACCATCGACGACCATCCGCCATCTGCATTGTTTGGAATGGTAACGATCCATTCGTTGGAGACGGTTTTGAGGTGCTGCTGCGAAAGGATGATTTCCTTTGAGCCGCGGCCTGCAAGGGTGAAAATATCGGCATAGTTGGGTTCCAGCTCATACTGGTTCAGGGTTTTTATGGCTTTTGCCGCGTCGAGCGCCCGCTGATAATCGCCATAGAAGATGGCCGAGCGCATTTTCAGGGCCAGCGCCGCTCCCTTGGCGATGTATCCTGCGGCGGCGGGCGCGTCTTTGATATCGGCAACCGCTTCGTCGATATCTTTATAGATATAGTCTTTCACTTCGGCTTCCGTATTGCGCGGAACCTGCGCTTCCAGGGCGTCTTTGAAGGATGCGATGATGGGAACGCCGCCGTAGAGCCAGTTCATTTTGAAATACTCGTAGGCGCGGATTATTTTGACCTGCGCAATCATGTCTTTCCTGTCGGCTTCGTTGCTGAAGGGCACGTTGTCGATGTTTTCAAGGAACGTCAGGCAGCGGCGAATCGGGTTGAAGTCGTAAAACGAATGTCCCGCGTTCCCGGCCGTGAGCGTGCCGTCGGCTATGACCCTGAAGCCCTCGTGCGTATGGTAACTGAACCCGAAATCGGAAGCGCATTCAAGATAAAAAAATTCTTCGCCCCAGAGCCAGCTGTTGTAGCATCCGGTGAGGAACTTTTCAGCATCATCTTCCGTCGCCCAGGTAGTAGCCGGCGATAAAGCGTCTTTGGGGAACGTATCCAGAAAATCCGAACACGAGCCGGACGCCAGCATCAGGCTTGCCAATACATAATAATATATTTTTTTCATACGATATATAGTTTAGACGGTTTGTTAAAATGTTAAGTTAATGCCCACCGCATGAGTCCGTATCAGCGGATAGGAGGAGGCTCTTTCGCTTGATATTTCGGGATCGATGTTAATGGGCAGCGCATCGAAGGTAAACAGGTTTTCGCCCGAATAGTAGATTCTCAGGTTGGAGATTCCGCTTTTTTGAATGACCGACCGTGGGATGGTATAGCCGAGCTGCAGGTTTTTGATGCGCAGGTAGCTTGTGTTCTGAACCCAGAAGTCGGACATCACGTTACGCGAATCGCTGTTTGAATTGCGGTCGTTCCATACGCGCGGCACGTCGGAGGCGCTGTTTTCCGGCGTCCACGCATCAAGCCACCAGGTGGAAGGATGAGAGGCGTCGCCGGTAAACGAGCCGAAGACCTGGTCGTTGTAGATGCGGGCTACTTTGGCGGCGCCCGAAAGGATCGCCGACAGGTCGAACTGCCTGTATCCTGCATTCAGGTTCAGACCAAAGAGCCAGGCCGGCGTGGCCGAGTTGCACAGCACGCGGTCGGCGCTGTTGATTTTCCCGTCGTTGTTGACGTCCACGTAGCGGAGGTCGCCGGGCTTGAATGTCCTCGAGAACATCGTGGTGCCCGTTTCGCGGTTGTATTTGGCCGTAAAGGCGTCCACCTCGTCCTGCGAGCGGAAGATGCCGTCCGTTTTATACACGTAGTAGGAGTTGATCTGATTCCCGACCTTGCGTACCATGTTCGAGTTGTCGGAGTCAATGATGATGCCGTCCGCGTCTTCCAGTCCGAGTTCCAGTATTTCATTCCTGTTGTAGGATATGTTTGCCGTAGCGCCGAAGCTGAAATCTCCCCAGCGGTTATTGTATCCGAGGCTTACCTCGACGCCTCTGTTCGACACGGCGCCCACGTTGTCTAAATAAGCGCCCAGTCCGAACTCGTCCGGAACGGGCACCTGCATGATGATGTCGGTCGTTTTGCGGTCATAGTAATCGATCGTGGCGCTGAGGGTGTTCAACAGGGTGAAATCGACGCCGATGCCCCAGGTGCGGGATTTTTCCCACGAGAATGATTCTATTTTGAATGCGCTCTGATAGTAACCTGTTTGGAGCGCTCCGCCGAAAGGATAGGTTCCGCTGAGGTTGTATGTATTCAGATAGGGGTAATAGTCTCCGTTGGCGGCCTGGTCGCCCAGCAGTCCCCACGACGCGCGAAGCTTCAGGTTATTGAGGACGTCGCGGTACGATTCCATACAACTTTCTTCGCTGATTCGCCATGCGGCGGAGAAAGAAGGGAAGTATCCCCAGCGATTGTCCTCGGCAAAACGCGAAGAGGCGTCGGCGCGGAAGTTGGCCTCAACAAGGTATCGTCCGGCATAATCGTAGTTGATTCGCCCGAATCCGGACAGCATGGCCAGCTGGCGCGTGAAACCATTATTGGTTTGCGAAGACGTCATGCCTGCGTTCATGTCCGTGAGTTCGTTGTTGGGGAAGTTTTTGCGTACGGCTTTATTTTCTACATAATTATATTTCTCTGCGTGCCAGCCGAGCATCACCTTCAACCCGTGAGCGCCGAATATCTTGTCGTAGTTCAGGTAAGCGTCAAAATTGTTTCTGTTCCACAGATAGAGGCGTTCGTCCAACTGATTCGGGCCGTGATATTTGGAGGGGTTATACCAGATATCTTTCACAAATTCCCTGTAATGCTGGATATTGCTCGTATAGGCTTCCTGCACGGTGAGTATAAGGCCATCAATCAGGGTATAATCGGCGGCAAGTATTCCGGTGAAGTTCTGATTGCGGCGGTCGATGGTTTGATCCATGTCGAGCCATGCGATGGGATTTCCGTCCGAGATGGTTCCGTAATCTCCGTTGGCGTCTTTGTTGGGTATCCATGGCGCAATGACGTTCAACTGTCGGACGATCTGGTCAGATCCTTCTCTTACATACGAGTTGGTGGGATCGGAGTAATTGTTGTTTATGTAAGCAAGGTTCATCCGTACGGCAAGTTTTTCGGACAGTTTCAAATCCAGATTGATGCGTCCGTTGAACTGTTGGCGGTTGGAGTTGGGCAAAATGCCTTCCTGTCCGATGAAGCCTGCCGAGGCCATGTAGGAGACATTGTTGGTTCCGCCGCTTACATTAATATTATGCTGATGCTGCGCTCCGTTTTTGAAGGCGAGTCCATACCAGTCGGTATTCGGATGTCCGTATGGATCGGAGCCGTCTTTGAAGAGTCTCAGGTCTTCGTCCGTGAAGCGCGCCGTCAGTCCGTCGGCCGTTTGCGCTCCTGCCAGCAGGCGGGCGTAGTCGTAGGAGTCTAAGCGGTCGATTAACTTGGTGGCCGACTGAACGCTGTAGAATCCGTTGTAAGATATCCGTGGTTTGTCGCCTGATTTCCCGCGTTTTGTCGTGATAAGGATGACGCCGTTGGAGGCTTTCGATCCGTAGATGGCTGCCGACGAAGCGTCCTTGAGCACCGATATGCTTTCGACGTCGTTCGGGTCGAGGGAGTTCATCGTACCGCTCTCCACGCCGTCTATGAGCACATACGGGCTGGCATAGCCTGTGTTCAGCGTACCCAGTCCTCTTACGCGGATGGTAGCATTGTCCTGTCCCGGCCGCCCTTCGCCGGAGAGTACGGTTACGCCCGTCATCAGCCCTTGCAGGGCGGAGGATACATTTTGTATCGGGCGGTTTGCCAGCGTTTTGCTGTCTATCTGGGCTACGGAGCCTGAAAGGTTGATTTTCTTTTGGACGCCATAGCCGACCACTACTATTTCGTCGAGCGCCTGATCGCTTTCCAACAGCCTGATGTTGACCGGGCTGCCGCTGCTGCCGACCGCTACTTCCTGTGTGAGATAGCCGACATAGGAGACGACTAATATGGGATTGGATACGGTGGTTGACAGCGTGAACCGGCCGTCCGAATCGGTCGTCGTTCCGGTGGTTGTTCCTTTTACGACGATGTTGGCGCCGATAACGGCTTCATTGGTCTCGTCTGTTACAACTCCCGTAATCGTTCTTGCCTGCTGCATGATTGCTTTTTCTACGACGGCGTCTTTACCGGATATAAATATCTGACGGTCGTCGATGATATAGGTATTGCCGGTGGATTCAAATAACTGATCCAGGATTTTGTCTATCGTTTTGCTCTTCGTATGAATGCTTACCTTTCGGTTTATATCCAATACGTCGTCGTAATAGAAAAAGATGTATTCGCTGTTGTTCTCTATTTTGTCGAATACTTCTCTGACGGATTTGTTTTCCATAGAGAGGGACAGATACGTTACCTGAGAATAGGATAAGGTAGCGTTGCTTATACCTGTTCCGACAGACAGGAATATAAGTATCAGTCTCATGATTTTTCTTATTTTAGTACAAAGCGTACTGTTTACTAGTGATTTTATCATTTTATTCCGATTTTTAATTAATGACTCTTTCTTTTGATTTTAGATCGCTGCCGGATGATTATGATGGTATCGTCCGTTTTTTTTCGGTTTGTTTTTTTACGAGGCGTTTTTCTTATAGGCATTTGTTTTTATCGGTTAGTAATAATATATCTATCGCTATTGTATTGATAACAGACGGGGGCGGTATATGAAATACCGTTCAGTATACTGTTCAGGTCGTCTTTCAAGTCTAATTTCCCCGAGCATTTCAGGTGTGCGACTTCCCGCCGGCAGACGATCTCTTTTCCGTAATAGCGCGACAGCCGTTTCATGATCACATCCAACCGTTCGCTTTTATATTGATACATGCCGGCTTTCCACGAAGTATAGTATTCGACGGGGACTGTTTCCACGTGCGCATTGCCGTTTTCCAGAATATACATTTCGTCGGGCGATAAAACCGTTTCGGCATTGTCGCCCGACAGTATTCCGACAGAGCCGGATACCAGGACGATATATTGACAGCTATCGCTTTCGTAGGCTGTGATGTTGAATGACGTACCTAATACATTGACGCTGAAATTTTCGGATTTCACGATGAACGGACGCGCTTCATCGTGCGATACATCCAGATAGGCCTCGCCGTCGACATAGATTTCCCGTTTGTCATCCGTAAAATGAGCCGGATAAACGACGCGCGTACCGGCATTCACCCACATCTTGCTGCCATCTTCGAACGTAAGCGCCGAACGTTTGCCATTCGGAACAATAAGTTGATTATAGGTAATCCGGGTTGTTCCGGTCGGCTTTTTTATCACTTTCCGGTCGTTGTTGTTTATGGCGATTCCTTCGTCCTCGTATACGATATCAGCCTCTGCGCCCTCTACGGCGACGACTTCCTCGTTTTCCAGGATGAGTTGGATTTTGGCGGCCGGCTCATCCGGAGCTTTTACCGCTTCAATGGAACCGGCGCTAACGCTTGCATGAACGTTTGCGTCGTCTTTTGCCGGGCGCCTTTCATAGAGGAATAAGATCAATAACAGGGAAGCAATGATGCCCGGCAACCACCGGAACATAAGTTTTCTTTTTTTATTCTTTCTCCGACGCCGGATTTGCGCGTGTTCATGGCTGACGTTTTTCCAAAGCCGGTCGATTTCGTTGGGAAAGATGGCGTCGTCTTTTATTTGCAGCGACTTGACGAGGTAACATGCAAGGTCGTAATCTTCCCTGCTGATGTGTTTGTTCCGTAAGACTTCCTCCCAGAACTCGTCCGATTCTTTTGTCGCGTTGATTCCGGAAAAAATGAAATAATCGTCTTGAAGCAAGTCTTCTACCGAATAATGCTTGTATTTATGATGGTCTATATTTTTTATCACTTGCATCTGGGGTGTTTTTATAGCTCAATTACTGATATTGCGTTTGATATGGAGCACATGATGTTTTTTTTCGGCGAGAGCCGAACGTAGTTTTTTTATGGAACGCTGCAGCAGGTTTTGTACCGACTGGTAGTTCATTTCCATAATTTCACATATATGGTTTATCTTTAAACCTTTCGTATAACGGTAGTAAATCACTTCCCGCTGATGCGGCGTAAGCGTTTCCATCGCTTTGTTCAGCTTGTCCCGGCGCTCCTGTTCTGTTTCATTTTCAATCAGTTCGTCCTCGATGGTGTATTCGACGGTGAAAACCGGCTCTATGGTGTCAATCTGATAGAGCGATTTGTCTTTTTCGAAAACGTTGAACATGGTGTTTTTAAGCGCTTTGAAAAGATAAAGCCTTACATTCTCCGTGTGATTCAGACTGGGGCAGTTACAGTATATCTTGACGAACAGGTCCTGGATACAATCCTTTACCAGCTCCCTGTCCGAGGTGAAACGCATCCCGTACGAAAAAAGTTCTTCGATATATTTCCGGTAAATGTATGTGCAGGCGTCTTCATCTCCGGCGAGGAGTTTCTCCCATAACATTTTTTCATCGGCAACGTAAAGATTTTTCCTTTTCATTAAATATATCTATTTTTTTAAATACAGCAGTAACGTCAAAATATACTCACTTTTGTCATTATTTTTTTGAGAATTTTTACCCCAACTTGGTAACATAGACACTAACAAAGGTTAAAGTTTAGTTAAAAGTAGGCGTTTTGTCAGGGCGAATTGTTAAATTCGTTTATTAGAAGCGTTGTAGTGCAGGTTAAATCCGTAAAATTCGTTTGTAGCGCTTTTTCGGTATTGCAAAATCTGTCTGCGGTTCGGAACTTTGCATGCATGTATTTCAAGACGAGAAACCTCATAAATCCTGAAACGGGAAAGTTCGATATATCTTACCGTATAGTGGAAAGTTACCGCAACCCTCTTGGAGAAGTTCGGCAGCGGACGGTTCTGTCTGTGGGATTTATCAATCACTTGAGCGCTACCCAATTGGATGAAATTATCGCCGGTCTGAATGCCCGTATCAAGGGCGAACAACTTCTTTTTGAAGATTCCGGGGTAAAAGCTCTTGTTGATACTTTTTACTCCCGCATGGTAAAAGAAAAGAAAATCGACCGTTTGCTGTCGGAAAGGAAAAAAGACGGTGACTGGGAAACAGTCGATTTGAACAGCCTCCAAAGCAAAGACGCCCGCGAAATGGGCAGTGAATGGATCGTGTCCCAGGCAATAGAAGAACTGGGCATAACCGGTTATCTGCGTAGTCGTTCATGGAGTGAAGAGGGGATCGCTTTGGCAAAAACACATCTTATCGCACGTACGGTCTATCCCGCAAGCGAATTG
>JAIROL010000240.1 GCA_031257565.1 Tannerella sp.
TCATATCGATTGAGCTTTAATAATTATTTTCGATATTGCAAAGGTAAACAATCATTTTCAATTCTTAATCCTCCATTCTCAATTAAGGCGCGCGAAATAAGTTTTATAAAAGGAAATCCCGCAGGGACAACCCTGCGTGATTTCCCGTTACAGGCTATTAAACAATGTTTACTTGTTCTTTTGCCTGATCCTTAATCCGCCCGTGGATACTGCTTGTATCATTTTTGCCTGTTAATTTCTTCACGACATTTATTTATAGCATTTTGAACATCACTATTACTCATATGATTACTTCCGGTTTTTTTATTTATTTGCAATACTTTTTCAAAGAGAGGCAAAGCATCCTGAAAATCTCCTATTTTGAAATAACAAACGCCGATGCTAAAATAACAAGTATTTATATATTTTGTGCCATTTTGATTGTCGTCTTCCCGATATAGTTTTTTACATATATCCAGGGCTTTTTGATAATGGGACATTCCGAGCAAATAGTACTCTGATTGAGAGTAAACATGCCCTAACGCCATGTGAGTATCATGTGCGTGGGAATTTCTGTAATCATCGCCAAAAATAATGTCTCTACATTTCAATGCTTTTTCGAGACACGGGATAGCTTTTTCGTATTCTTTCTTATCCTTATAAATATTTCCCAGCGTTTCATAAGTAGAATTTAAATAGATCAGGTCCGATGCATGTTTTTTTGTCGCTTCTTTTATCGAAATATTATAATTCTTATATAACCTTTCTTCTTCCAGCGCCCGTCTCTTTAAATAACATTTTAATCCTTCTTCATAGTTGTTTTGCTTGAGATATTTATAGCCGGCTTTTTGAAGATCATCAATTTCCGATGATGGAGGATAATGCTTTTGGGGTTCGGTAAAATTGTTTTTCGAGAAATACTTATTTGTTGGATTATTATCATCTTGTATTTTCGTTTTTAACATTAATTCTAATTTTTCTCCTTTCAGTAAAAACTCATTGGCCTTTTTGTGATCGTTTTTCTTACGATAACAATCGTTCAATATGAAATAATAAATATGGTGTTCAGGGTCTGATTCTATCGCTTTAGAAACACTGGCAATCGTACTCAGTATATCTCCCAGTTTATACAATACTAATCCCCTGTAAGTGTTGGCAGAACGGTGGTATGGAAATTCCGACAAAACTTTATTCAAATCCGGCAGCGCTGATTTATACTCTTTCAGGTTATAAAAAGCCTTTGCTCTCAGGGTTAAAAGCGTACTGTTTTCCGGAGAATTTTGAAATTCTTTTGTAATCAATTCAGTACATTCTTGATAATTCTGTTTATTGAAAGCTTCGATTGCCATAATGGCATGCGTCGTTACTTCATACCATCTTGCAGGCTTGGTATCTTCGTCAATTATACTGTAGTAACTCATATCCGAAACGCTTGAGCCGGAAGTGTCCCGACTTGCTTTTCCCTTAAATATTTTACCAAATAAACTCATAATTATAAATATTAATAAATTATACAATAAGGTTGTTGAATCTTCATAATTCTAATTTTGCAAAAAGTAGAGAGCCGTTTTCACCTCCAACGGCAATCAATCCGGCGAATGTATTTATGTCAATCATTTCAATTCCGCCTTGCCACTTTAAACGGGTAATCACCTCCTTGTTTTGGATGTTCCAAAGCGTAATAAAACCATCTCTGTCGGCTACTGTAAGGAGATATTGTCCATCTTCACTTATGACGCAATGACGGATTCTTCCATAAGCTTTTCCAAGTGCGGGGTCATACAATTGCCATACCCGTTCTTTTGTGCGGGTATCCCATATCGCCGCACCATACGAATATTTCATATTGTTTTCTTTCATGTTGTTCAGCGATATATCATCCCAACAAATCCATAAACCATTGACATATTCCATATTCAGCCCGTCAATGTTGCGGTTGCTGATATATACGGCACATAATCCACAAACAAACCGGCCATTTTCGGTCATTGTACGTCCAATTGGAGGAACAGGATTCCGTCCATATATAAAATCTCCGAAACCGGCTAAATTCTCAATCAACGTTAGATTTTCAGTGTCTAATATAGCAACTTCACCGTATCTGCAGTTTGCTTTACGGAAAGAAATATATTGTCCGTCGTATGATGTTTCTAAAATGTGATAGGATTTTTGGTCTGAAAATTTTTTTTCAAACCTGAACTTTAACTTTTCGAAATCATAGTCGTATATTTTAACGATGTCTTTATCTCCTGTGCAAACGATTTGACTTCCATATTTTATGATAACCGCATCATTAACGCACGAATTAAACAATTTATATTTACGATATTCTATCGCTTTACCGGATCTCGCCGGCGATAGATTGAAAATACAAAGAAATCCATCATCTAACGCGACTGCAAGCGTATCAAGATAAATACTTGCCGCATTTATTTTTCCTGAATGGATATTTACTTCTGCACTCGGATCATCTACAATTTTGCTGTTAATCGTATCACGTGATACGATTGTAATGTCGCCTTGTTCATTTCCGGCGATTAACCATTCGTCATTCATTGCAATGCACGTGATCTCCGAATCACAAATTTTTAAATGTGAAACATCAGTCAATATTCCGTTAAAATGCATAACGCTCACTGTGCCATCATTTTTGCAATAGGCGCAAGCGTCCCAATTCCGGTTAAAACACCAATTTGTTATCTCACTGTATTCATCCGATATATCATTTCTTGCAGATCCGAATTTGAAATCCTTTCTTGGATTCCAACATAGAATACTTCCTGTTACCGATGTATTATGCTCATAATTATAATCTTCATAAGTAAAGAGCATATCTCCGTTGCCGGACAACGCTATTGCTTTCACATAACCTAAATCATTTTCGAGAACGCGAACTTTTTCTTTATATCCCGCATTAAAAATGTCGATGTTATTTCCATTGAGGATAGCAGATATTTGTCCGTCGTCGGACATGCAGAAATTTTTATCGATCCTATTATAAATATCGTCATCCTCATATATTTTTTCAATGGGACCATTGTGCATATAATTCCATTGATATACATCAGTACTCATCCATTTGACCAGATAAGCAAGATGTTCGGCCTCATCTATCGCGAGGCAGGTAAAATGTTCATGAACAGGCGTTTTTAAGAGTGGGATTTTTGTTTTGGAATCCCATATTGTTATATTTTCGTTAGTAAGCGCAAAAATGTAATTATCTTTTTTTGAAACAACGACATGGTGTGTACGATATGCCATTTTAAATTCTATTCCCTGCGGAGGATTCAATATTGTATTTTTATCGATATTTCTTTCCCACATCCATAATAGACCATCCTCTCTGCCGATGACAAATATATTGCCATCTGTCGAACTGCTTATTGTTGTCGATGACGGCCAACCATTCTTCCGCATATCTGAAAAATCATCCATTTCAGGCAATGTCATTGATTTGATTTTTCTACAGGAGGTTGTATTCCAAATTTGAACCGAGTTGTTATTTAGTACGAGGGCTACCCATTTTCCGTCAGGGGAAACACATCCTGTTAATACAAAATCCTCTACCGAAATAATTTCCTTCTTGAGTTTTGTATTATATACTACTGTTACATCATCTCCAATGGTTAGCAGGATGCTCCCATCGAAGCAGGTAAATAGGTTATAGATAACATGCCGCGTTGACTCTATCTGAAATTGAAGCGCTCCGCCTGGCATTGTAAAGCAGGCAGAAGCAGGTCTTAACCAGGCATACTTGACTTTTTCACATATACTCATTAAGAATGTCCGGATCGATACATTTTCAATATCGGCCATTCGCCCCCACAGCTGTGATGGTAATTGTTCTTTTGCCTCTTTTAAAACTTGTGCCGACAATGTTAAACATTCTCCGATGAGTTTTAAATAATGCTGTTTATCATCGATGTAGTCTTCATAATCTTTAGCTGTAGTATCTATATCAATCAGATTAAGTTTGTTTTGTATCCAAAAGTATTCGCCGAGAATATCTTCAAGCGCCGCTATATTTTGACTGTGGTAGTAGTGATAGGGCAACTCGTTGAAATCACGGGCGCATAGCCCATTGAATGTTAAATCGTCATCAGGGTCCGTCTGTTTCTTAAAATAATCGGATAAGATTGCATTATAATGAAGTTTATTTTTTTTATATTTTTCTTCTGCGGCTAACTTAAAAGCCTCATAGAAGTAATCTGTTCGCCCTTCTCTTCGCGCCATAAAGGGCCTGACTTGACGAACGAATAGCCGGATGGCCCGGATCAATTTACCTTCATCTATACCCAATTCTTTCTGCATGCATGAAACGATTTCTTTTTCCGAAAGTCCGTTTCTGGCATTCGCTAAAAGACCAAATAATAGCGCCACGAGTTCCTTTGAATTGATATTTAAAGAATTAATATCATTTTCCAACCGGTTCAATACAGCGTTAAACGCTTCTTGAGGCGTTTCTCCGAATTGTCGTATTTCATCGGATAATCGGACAAAGGAACCGAAGACCCTGAGTTCAGACAGTAAGACTTTTAGATATAGCGGATTTTTTGAACCTTCAAAATCACATATCGCGTCAATTTGTTTATCGTCTAATGCTTTCAGGTATTTTTTCAGGTAATCATGAATAAGTTTCTTCTTCTCTTCTTTTCCGTTGAATGGTTTTATGGTCGAATTGCTGACATTTTCATTTTCTTTTAATTTTTCAATGCCGTTAGTTAACTCTTCATTCTTTTCGTCTTCTTTTAGACTTAGTATGATTTTTAGATTTTCCGGTAGCCGATCGGGTAACCATTCCGGCATATTTAATCCATTGGGCAGCTGATTGATGGCATCAATAATCAGAACGGTCTTTTCTTTAGCTAACTCTTTCAGTAAATCTTCAATTTTGTCTTTCAGGTCTTTTAAGGCGCCGGGGCATTCGATGCGCGCTTCATCAAAAATGGTTTTCCAAAGCGAGTATTGCTGTGAACACAAATCCGATACGCCGCAAAATCGGTTCAGAAAGCGGACGTTGTGCTTTTTACTTTCCCTTGTGATAAAGTTTGCAAGAAGCATACTCTTGCCGGATCCGGCAGGAGCGGTAAGTACGAACAAGCCGTTTTTGTCATTTGAGACATAATCATTCAGCGCGTCAAAATCGCCTTCGCGGGAGATAAAACCTTCACCGTTCAATTCGATAAACAGGGCTTGTTGATCCAAGTCTCTTTCCAAATCAGAAGAATATTCAACCTTTTCCCTATCCGGAAATTCTTTGATGATCTCTTCTTTGAGTTGTTCTATGATAATATCTTTTAAATCTTTTCCGGACGCGCTTAAATCCGTCAATCGGCCTTGTCGAACATTTTCAGGCAGTTCCGGCGAAATAACGCTCTTGTCCCATCTGCAGTCATAATCAATCGTATACTTCCATCCGCTTTTTATTTTCTCCTTAAATTTTATAAGTTCATAATCTGCCGAAGTTACATCTTTCTCGGCTTCGTTTGTAAATATTTTTCGTTGATCAATTGTTAAGTCATTAAGGTAATTCGGATTCCGAAAGTAAAATAGTGCATGCCGTACCGGTATTTCCTGTTTTTCATTTCCATTGACAATATGTCTCATCGGAGATAAAAGCGCGTGTTCTATCTCCATTTCCGTAACGGAATTTCGACCGACGGCATTTGATAAGTCCGGATATTCGTCCAGCGTTTCCGGACTTACGTTGCCTTTTTCCGGAACCCAACCTCTCCGTTGACCTAAAAAGCATAAAAAGAAAGGACGGCTTTCATCAATGTTATTCAAACAAGCCAAAACCGTATGATTGGAACTGGAATCTTCTTCTGTTACGCCCCATCTTAAATCGATGTCGACCAAATGAATTTTCCGATCTTCACACCATTCTCTTAAATCGGGAAATACGTCTTTTACAAGATAATCCCGCTCGGCATGCATGTCGTTGAACGTACTACTGATAAAAATCGTGATCCTTTTCCATTTCATAAATCATGTTTTTGAAATTACTAATGATTGATTTTTGATAACTTATTTGTTGCAAAATTACATTTTCCGCATTACTTATTATACCCCATAAGTGTGGTATTTTCAAGATTTCATCCTCGCTGAATTTTTCTACCGACAGGAATGGCGTGTCCATAATTAACAATGATAAGGCACAAATATACTAAAAAAATTAGCGATAAACTATATTTGTTATTTTTTTAACTACCGTCCGGTAAAAAATAAAGAGCAGCAATTTTTCGCCCATACCGTATCGACGCTTACAGCTTGCCCCGGTTCTCTCCTTTCTCCATAGCGTCCATCTTGCAGCCGACTTCCTTTCCGGAGAACGCCAGGGCGAGCAGGACGATCTTTTTGCCTTTGTCCGGGTATTTTCCGTAATAGCGGCGGTCGTGAATCTGTTTCATTGCATTGCGGAGCAGAGCGCCCTTTTTTGTTTTTGCATGATATTTCAGTTCGCAGACGACGACGGTATCCGTCTGTTCCAGTACGGCGTCGATGCGTCCGCTGCCGGTCATCACCTCGCCGTGCGCCTCGAAGCCCATCGTCAGCATCCACGACAGGAAGAGCGAATGATAGTACTTTTCGTTGCCGACGTGGAGGATATACGGGATATTTTCGAGCATCGTGCGGACGCTTTGGGCGAAGCCGCCGGCGTCGAGCGACCGGATCTGTTCATACATGTTTCCCGTCAACGTGGCGATTCCCGATAGCGGGTACTCGCTGTAAGCGCTCAGCAAATATTCGCTCAGCGACTGGCGTACTTCCATGTTCGGCACGCCCAGCGTGTATTCGGGGACGTCTTCTGTTCGTTCCCTGCTTTTAATGGTCAGGTAACCGGTTTGGAACAGCAGGGGAATCGCTTCTATATGACTGGGGTCGAAACTGTCGAACGTATTCGGTTTTGCCTTCACAGGTTCGGTCAGTAACTCGATATTGTTTTGCTTTTTCAATCTTTCCATTAAAAACGTGGGCGTTCCGCTGGCAAACCAGTAATTGGAAAAGACTTGTTTCTTGAAAAACGACAGGGTCGAATAGGGATTATACACCGCAGTCCTGCCGTCCCATGTATAGCCGTCGTACCAGTAGCGGATTTTATCCAGCAGGTGTTCGCGGGTGTCGCCTTCTTTTTCCGTTAACGCATCAATATGTTCGGAGAAATAATGCTCCAGTTCTTTTTGCGTATAGCCGCATATTGCGGCATAACGTTCGTCGATCGTAATATCCTTCATACTGTTCAGGGCGGAAAAGATCGACAGTTTGGCAAATTTCGACACGCCGGTCAGGAAGATAAATCGCAGGCGCTCGTCGGCCGCTTTCAGTATCCTGTAAATGTTCTGAATCGATTCCTGAACGGCTTTCAGTTCTGTCGGCGATTTACTCATCACATCCAGTATCGGCGTTCGTATTCGTCTATCAAAACAACGGCCTTTTCGCCGGTCTTGCGATGCAGTTCTTCGATTAATTCGGAAAAACAGTCGGAGGCATATTCGGAAAACAGCGTAATCTCATATTCTCGCGCCAAACGTTTTAACCGGAACGATAAACTGCGTTCTATCTCCTCCGGCGTACCGTGTTTGACGGCCGTCCAGTCGATCCGGATCACGGGATGGCTTTTCGACCAGTCCCATTTATCATAAATGTAAAGGCCTGCAAACAGTTCTTTGCGTCCGCTGAACAGCGCATCCAGCGTACTTATCAGCAGCGATTTTCCAAACCGGCGCGGACGCGAAAGGAAATAAACGCTTCCTTCCGAAACCATCCGGTAGATGATTTCGGTTTTATCTACATACAAACGTCTTTCGTCACGTAATTTCTCAAACGACTGTATTCCTATCGGCAAATTCTTCATGTTCATCAAGCATTAAGAAATTATTTTTGATACGGCAAAGTTACCATTATTCGTTGAATAATGAAAAAACAAAAT
Source organism: Tannerella sp. (assembly GCA_031257565.1). Lineage (GTDB taxonomy): Bacteria > Bacteroidota > Bacteroidia > Bacteroidales > Tannerellaceae > Tannerella. The sequence continues at coordinate 7,910 of JAIROL010000240.1, forward strand.
AAGAATTTCACTGTGGCGCTACTGTGGTCATATCCAATTTAATATCAATATTAAATACATAGTCGATTGCCGAAGTTTGCTGCAGGACTTTAGTTATACTGTTAATGCCGCAGTCGATACGTCCCGTTAGTTTCGGGAACGACGTTGTAAGATGTTTTGGCGACCTGACATGTTGTCGTTCCGTAAACAAACAGCAGGGTTGAGCATATCTTTCTCGGTCAGTTTGGCATGAGATTCGTCGAACGCCTTGTTTGGTAGAGACCGCGACATAAATGATTCTTGCCAATTTGTTAGCTGTTGCGACAATTGCGGCCAGGTATCAATTTTTGGGAAAGTTACATTATAAAATGCACACAATGACTGTTTTTATGCAGGCCTTGCAAACTAAACGACTGTAAGCAGAACATTTGAATATGAAAATCGCCCGCTTTCAGTTTCAGGATTGAAAAGGAATATTTTCTGACCGGACTTTAATCTTCCCGAATGAAACAATTGCTCCAGCATCAAATAAATAGATGCAGCGCCCACATTTCCCACTTCGCACAGGTTGACGAACCATTTTTCTTCGGAAAATGGCGATCCGGCTTCGATTAATCCGCTTTTTAACTGTTCGTAAAAATACATGGACGAAATGTGCGGCAAAAAGAAGTTGACGTCATCCGAAGTCATATTATTTTTAGACAGTGAATTAATAATGTGCTTCACGGCTTTTACAACGCCATGCTTCCCCAGATAGCGGGCGTCCTGCCTGATTGCAAAAATGGATTTCCCAAGCCATTCGTTTTCCGAAAGCATCTTCCAACTAATCAGATCCCCTTCATCGTTTCTTTCCGCGCCCTGATACATGCAGGCTTTAAGTTCGTTTGCATACGAAACGGATTCTATCCATTCAATTTTGAGCGAGAGGCCGTTTTTATTAGGCGTATTTGACAGCAAACTTTCGAGATGAAAGGAGACAGTACGAAAAGTGTAAATAATACCCACATCCTGAACAGGAACATTTTAATCTCCCGGTCAACGCCACCGGCATTTGAAACGGGACGGACGGATGTA
>JAIROL010000123.1 GCA_031257565.1 Tannerella sp.
GCAAGGTGTGGAATCAATATTCCTATAACGCCGCTTACGTGAACAGCGACCTGACGATCCCTGCGTTCCCGCTCTATCCGGCGACCGTGTTCGCGGGCAATGACGGCCTGAAGGGTACGACGGACGACGTGCAGCCCTACAACGATTACCGCCGTCAGCAGACGGTCCTCAACCGCGACGGCTACCCGCTGTGGCCTGCGGCAGACGCCGTCTTCGACGCGACGCACCTCTCCGCCGCGCACGCCCTGACTTCCGCCGGCCTTGATTCGGCCTCGGTCAGCCTCTGTATCGTGAACGCCGGCGACGCCGCCATCGGCAGCCCCGTCTACGCCTCGATATATCGCGAAAACTGCGACTACCCCGCTAACTACATCGCCACCGACAGCATCGTCGGCGTCTTCCAGGCAGGCGATACCGCCTGCCTGACCGTCGGCGTCGGCGACATACGTTCCTACCTGCCCTTCACGCAGCTTGTCGTGCGCCTCAACGACCGCAATGGAGTCTACCCATATCAGGAAGAGTGCGACTGCGCCGACAGCGTCCGCGTGCTCGTCAATCCCGCCCTCACCCTGCTGATGACCAAGCAGGCGACGCTCAACGGCGTACAGCACAACGGCGCGTATGCTAATCCCGTGTCGGTGTTCTTCAGCGAGAAGATCACCTATGAGATCACCGCCTACAACGCCAACCTGCAGGCCGGCACGGTTGTGATACGCGACACGCTGCCGCCGTATATGAATTACGACGGCGCTCCGTCTCCCGGCGACGCCGCCCCGACGAACTACGGTACTACCACCTCCGGCTATCCTCCGCGCGATACGGTGGTGTGGGTTTTTGCCGGCGTGCCGCCTAATGATACCCGCACCGTGCGCTTCGAGGCTACGCCGGCCTCCGGCGCCTCGGCCTCGCAGCCGCTGTTTGCCAACCGCGCGTGGGCGCTGACGAGCGACACGATCCTGACGCCCACGAACAGCGTTTATCACCAGGGCGCGGGTCTTTCGCTCGTGACCTTCTCCGCCTCCGCCGGCGGCAACCTCTACAACGCCGACCTCCAGGCGGTGGACTACAGCGCTACGCCCCGCGCCGGCGTCCTCGTAGCCCCCGACGAAGGCTACCGCTTCGCCGGCTGGAGCCACGAGGCCTACGTCTCGCACCGCGGCGCGGCAGTCCCGCCCGTCGCGGGCATCGAGCGCTACGACACGCTGCCGATCTACGGCGACGTCAACCTCCACGCCCGCTTCGAGCCTGTCCCGTACCCGATCCGCTACCTGCTGCACGGCGGCGAGAACGCTCCCGCGAACCCGTCGTCGTACACGATCGAAGACGCTACGATCACGCTCGCCCCGCCCGTCAAGGCAGGCGACGTCTTCATCGGCTGGACAGCCGCAAGCGCCGCCGCCCTCGCCGACCGGACAGACGCGAGCGCCGCCGCCTTCGCAGGTCAGACAGACGCAAGCGCCGCCGCTTTCGCAGGTCAGACAGCCGCAAGCGGCGACGCGCCGCAGAAGGTCGTAACGATCCCCGCCGGCTCCACCGGCGAGCGCACCTACTACGCCAACTACCTGTACAGCGGCCGCGAAGCCGTCGTACCGTCGCCGTCGGAGACCGGCGATGCGGTATGGGCAGCCGCCGGCGAACTGTACGTCCGGACGTCCCGCGCCGGCAGCATCGTCCGCATCTACACGCCCGACGGCGTCATGCGCCGCCGGCACGCGATCCTCGCTCCCGGCCTGACGAAATTTCCCCTCGTCGAAGGCGTCTACATCGTCACGCTCAACAACGGCGAGGGCTGGAAGGTGGTCAGTTTTTAGCGGGGAGCGGGGAGCATGTAGCGTATGGTCAGGAGAGCGACCTGTTTTGCTTGCTTGATACACTGTTGGCCGATACGTGAGAGGCTTCTATAATGGCATTGCTGAAAAAACATATATCCGGGCATTGCTGAAAAAAATATATATCCGGGTATTGCTGAAAAAAATATATTCGTATCTTTACAAAAAAATTATACATGTTATATATAAATTTAGAAACAGGATGAATATTCACGTGATCATGATATGCCGGAGGGAGGATATGGAAATTATAGCGGATCCTGACGTGGACGCGACTTTGTATTACTTTAGCGTTAAAAATTAAATTTTGTATAGATGAAAACTTTTATTGTGTCTTTAATAATGGCGCTTGCAATGAATATAAATATTGCAGGCAAGATCAGGATCGCTGTTCAATCCGGTTCGCATGAGCGAATAGATTGTGTGATTTCGGCAGATGTTTCCGTTTTGCATCCGAATGAAAAACACGCTGTCGAGTTGTATGAAGAAACAGGGAAGCAAAAGAAACCGGTTCCCTGTCAACTTGTAACGGAAAAGGGGGAGGCGCCTCGTTTATACTGGATTCTTGATGGTAAAACGAATGCCGGCGCCGTCCGGACTTTTGTCGCCCGGAGGACAGTAAAGAAAAAACAGGCAGAAGAAGCGCTGATGACTGTGGAGGATGATCAAAAAACGCTGTTATTGAAGAAAGGCGGAATGAATATTCTGCAGTATAATTATGCGCGCGTGGAACCTCCTGCCGGAGTTGATCCGTCTTATGGGAGGAGCGGCTTTATCCATCCGGTCTATTCGCCCGACGGAAATATCCTGACAGCGATCCAGCCCAAAGATCATTACCATCACTATGGTATCTGGAATCCATGGACAAGGATCATGTATGACGGAAAAATGTATGACCTCTGGAATATCGGAGATAAACAGGGAACGGTAAAGGCAAGAAAGGTGGAAGATATTTATAATGGCGATGTTTTTGCAGGATATAATGCGAGGCTGGATCATTATATATTCCGGCCGGAAGGAGAAAAGGCGATCATGAGCGAATTATGGAAAATCAAGGCATGGAATGTTTCCGACGGTTTTCTTTGGGACTTTGAATCTTGTCTTCATCCGTCAACTTCATTACCGGTCCTGATAAAGGAATACCGCTATGCCGGTTTCGGATACAGGGCAACCGAAGACTGGACAAGGGAAAACTGCGTGATGTTAACTTCGGAAGGTAAAACCCGTCAGCAGATAGACGGTTCTGTCGCCCGTTGGATATATGTCGAGGGAGATACAAAAACCGGTCGTTCCGGCTTGTTGTTTATGGAGCGCCCGGATAATTATAATTCGCCGGAACCGCTTCGTATATGGGATGAAAATGCGAATGGCGGTCGTGGCGATGTTTTTATAAATTTTGCTCCGACAAAAAATAAAGACTGGGAACTTCAACCGGATAAACATTATTTGTTGCGCTACAGGATATTGTCGTATGAAGGCGAGATAACAAAAGAGAAAGCCGATCGCTTGTGGAATGATTTTGCTAACCCTCCGGTTGTTATTGTCGATTCAAACGCTTACTGATGGTTAACGGATAGAATGAGTAAATAAATCAAATATATGACAATGAGGTACAATTATCTGTTAATAACGTGTTTATTGCTGTTTATAAACGTTTCATGTACGATGAAAAAGGAAAAGATTTCTGTAGAAACAGGCGAAGTTAAGTTGATAACCCTTGATCCGGGACATTTCCATGCGGCGCTGGTACAAAAAACAGCTTATCCCGATGTGAGCAATGACGTTTATGTGTATGCTCCGGGAGGCGCCGATCTGGATGAGCATCTGAAGAGAATAGAAGGATATAATACAAGAGCGGACAATCCGACCGGGTGGAACGAGATTGTATATACAGGGCCTGATTTTCTCGACAGGATGCTGGACGAGAAAAAAGGAAATGTGATGATAACAGCCGGTAACAACGGCAAAAAGACCGAATACATCAAACAGACCCTTTCGGCCGGAATAAATGTATTGGCGGATAAGCCGATGGCAATAAATGCGGGCGATTTTGAGACGCTGAAAAAATGTTTCAGTATCGCGGAACAAAAAGGCTTGTTGCTTTATGATATCATGACGGAACGTTTTGAAATAACAACCCTGTTACAGAGAGAATTTTCGATGATTACGGCCGTATATGGAGAGCAACAGAGCGGTTCTGTTGACGCCCCCGGAATCGTAAAGGAAAGCGTTCATCACTTTTTTAAAACGGTATCCGGTAAGCCGTTGATTCGCCCGGCATGGTTTTTTGACGCAGATCAGCAGGGAGAAGGCATTGTCGATGTTACAACGCATCTTGTAGACCTGGTTCAGTGGGAGCTTTTTCCGGAACAGATCATTAATTATCAGCATGACATAGAACTGCTTGATGCGAATCATCGGACAACAGACCTGCCGTCGGAGCAATTTAAAGAAGTAACAGGACTCGACTCTTATCCGGACTATCTGCAAAAAGATGTTAAAGATAATGTTTTACAGGTATATGCCAATGGAAATATTTTTTACAGGATATGCGGAATACATGCGAAAGTATCTGTTATCTGGAATTATACATATCCTGAAGGAGGAGGCGATACGCATTATTCTGTTATGAAAGGCTCTAAATCTCATTTGATTATAGAACAGGGAAAAGAACAGAGCTATAAACCGGTTTTATATATAAAATGCATGGAAACGGATGTGGACGCTTATGAAAAGTCGCTTCAGGCTTCTTTGCCGGTCATTACTGGTAAATATCCGGGCGTCGGCCTGAAGAAAACGGGGAAAGATACATGGGAAGTCGTGGTACCGGCCGAATATCACAATGGTCACGAGGCGCATTTCGGACAAGTTACTGAAAATTTTCTAAGATATTTGAAACAGGGTACCCTGCCGGAATGGGAAGTCCCGAATATGATTGCAAAGTATTATGTGACAACACATGCGTTTGAATTAGCGAAAAGCAAGTCGTCCCGGAAATGAGGAGCCTTTTCCTCTGAAAAAGAAGAGCGGCTTGTCCTTGCAGGGACAAGCCGCTCTTCTTTTTCTATCTTGACAGGGTAGGGGACGACGCCTGTTACGATTGTATCCAGCTATCAGGGACGCCTGTCAAGAGTGTGTGGCTATCTTGGACGCGAGGGACGCGCGCCTGTTACGATTGTAACCAGCGTACATATGCAAAATCCATACGGTGAGGAAGTTTTTCATTATATGGATATACGCGGAATCCGACTTTAAGATGTCCGAATTCGACAGTCGTGCGTTTCAGTTCAAAATACAGTTTGGTTCCTTCTTCTTTCTTTAAATCGAAAGGATCCGAAAACACAAATTCAAGTTTGTGGTTTTCCGGATTTTCACGGGCATAAACGATATCCACGCCGAGCATACCCTTGAGTTCTTTCCGGTCTATCACAATGATTATTGTATAATCATTGCCGACAATCGGCTGGTATGTCGACGACTTGTCATAATCGAATGATTCAATCTGAAAAGAATCCCAGTGGGCGGCAACCTCTTTTTTCCAGTCTGCGATTTTTTTAGCTTCCGAAAATTTGTTTTTTGTCAGAGCTGCAGAACGTGTAGCCAGTTTGTTGTAGAACCGATCAAAATAATCATCCATCATCCGTTTCATGGTATAATCGGGAGCAATCTGCGACATTGAATTTTTGATAAACCGGATCCATTCCGGCGAATATCCGTTATTATTTTTGGCAAAATACAAAGGTATGATTTCATCTTCAAGAAGATGATAGATCGTTGCTGCATCCAGTTGATCCTGATATTGTTGATTTTCATAGGTTCGTTTATCCGTAAGGGCCCAGCCTGCTCCTTCGCGGTATCCTTCATACCACCAGCCGTCAAGTACGGATAAATTAAGAACGCCGTTCATTTCGGCTTTTTCTCCGGATGTGCCGGATGCTTCGAGCGGACGGGTAGGCGTGTTAATCCATACGTCGACGCCTGATATAAGGCGGCGTGCAAGACGCATATCGTAATTCTCAAGGAAGATAATCTTACCCAGGAATTCCGGACGACGGGATATCTCGACGATGTGTTTGATTAATCCCTGTCCTCCGCCGTCGGCCGGATGCGCTTTTCCGGTAAATACAAATTGTACGGGATGTTGATCATTATTTACAATTTTAGCCAGACGCTCCAGGTCGGTAAACAATAGATGTGCGCGTTTGTACGTTGCAAAACGGCGTCCGAATCCGAATAACAGCGCATTCGGATTAATGCGGTCAAGAATTGTCACCACCTTTGACGGATCGCCCTGGTTTTTCAGCCAGTTTTCCGTATATTGGGTTTTGATATATTCAATGAGCTTGTTTTTAAGCGCCCGGCGTATTTCCCATATCTGAATATCCGGCGCCTGTTGAATCTTCTCCCACAGATCTTTGTTCGACTGATCATTGATGAAGTTGTCGTCAAATTTTTCATAACAGAACTTTTTCCATTCCGTAGCCATCCATGTGGGCATGTGCACGCCGTTCGTAACGTATCCTACATGCAGTTCCTGCGGAAAGTATCCTTTCCACATCGGGGCAAACATTTCCTGCGAAACCTTGCCGTGAAGAAAACTGACGCCATTTGCTTCCTGACAGGTATTCAGCGCGAATGTGCTCATGCAGAACTTTTCATTGCTGCCGGGATTTGTACGTCCCATATCAATGAATTCCTGCCATGTAATACCCAGTTGCTGCGGAAAATGACCCATATATTTGCCGAATAACGCTTCATCAAAGTAGTCGTGGCCTGCCGGGACGGGAGTATGTACCGTATATAAAGACGACGTGCGTACAACTTCAAGCGCTTCGTTAAATTCAAGATTGTCTTTGTTGATATAGTCCACAAGACGTTGGGCGTTTATCAATGCGGCATGACCTTCATTACAATGGTATACCTGTTTTTTTAAGCCAAGTTTATTCAGTAGCAATATGCCGCCTATACCGAGCATATATTCCTGTTTCATCCGGTTTTCCCAGTCTCCTCCGTATAGTTGGTGTGTGATGGAGCGGTCCCATTCGCTGTTTTCCGGAATATCCGTATCCATAAGGTATAAGGGAATACGTCCCACGCTGACTTTCCATATATGAGCGTAAACTGTACGATCGTGGAATGGTACTTCAAGTAACATCGGGGAGCCGTCGGATGTTGTTGTCTGCGTCAAAGGCAGGGACGTGAAATCCTGCGCCTCGTAGTTCGCAATTTGTTGTCCGTCCATGGATAACGTTTGCGTGAAGTATCCGTATCGATACAGGAAGCCGACTGCGGTAAGATCAATATTACAATCGCTGGCCTCTTTCAAATAATCGCCGGCAAGGATGCCGAGACCTCCGGAATATATTTTCAAAACGTTCGTCAAACCATATTCCATACTGAAATATGCGATAGACGGCTTGGTATGATCGGGTTTAGCATCCGTATATGCTTTAAACAACTCGTGCACATATTTTATTCTGGCCATAAGCTCTTTATCGCCAAGTATTTCTTTTACCCGCTTGTTTGATAATCTCTGCAACAACAGCGCCGGATTACCTTCTGTTTTTTTCCATAACTCAGGGTCTATTTCTCCGAACAACTTGGCTCCTTCGTGATTCCATACCCACCACAGATTAGTGGCAATATCGTTTAGCAATTCTAATTGTTGGGGAAGTTTGGAATAAGAGTATACATTTTTCCAGATTTGTTCATTTGAGTTAGTTGACGGAATCTTCATCTTTTAAAAAAATTTTCATTATTAATTAGTAATTATTCATCCTGCAAAGATACAATAAATATAAGTACAGGCGAAATATAAAGCAGGTGAAATTTATTTTTTATCGCTACCGACCGACTAAGAGACGTGAAATTAATAACCTGTAACGGAAAATCCCGCAGAGTTTTCCTTGCCGGATTTCCTTTTATAAAACTGTCATATCTTGTTTATTTCGCGTGCCTAAAGCGTGTTATTTGCTAATTATCAACAATTTGCAAATAGCCGCCTCCCTGCTGTGATTTTGACGCATTTTATCTTGTAAATCAATCAATTACAACCAGGTTCAAAATTTCAGTCGGTCGGCAGTGATTTTTTATTTCTTCTTTGCGCGTTCTTTAATGCGAGGTCGAAGGCTGTATAGTAAAAAGTAATGAATTTTTCCCATTCGGCTTTTTCGGCCAGGTTGAAACATTTATTACGGACCATGTTTTCATCCGCATCCATCAGATCGAGCGCCTGAGCGGCTATGTCTCTAATGACGTCGAAGTAATTGCTGTCTGTTCGTTTTATAACAGCGGTCCCTTCTTTAATATCGTTTCCGGATATAATTGTTTTAGCCCACATGCCGAAACCTGTAAGATCGGTGGTTATAGTCGGTATTCCGAATGCTATACTTTCCAGAGGAGTATATCCCCATGGCTCATAATATGAAGCGAAAACGGTTGCATCCATACCGATAAGCAGATCATAATATGAACTGTTAAAAATATCGTCATGACAATCCAGATAGCACGGAACAAAAATAATTTTAAGTTTTTCCGACGCCGAGTTTGTAAATCCTGTGCGAAAGATAAAATTCATCACTTTATCTTCTTCCATATTGTGTAGCCAGTGAGTCAGAAACGGGGTTTGCATCGGCGCGGTCGTATTGTAATCATTTTCGATTACATGTTTAAGATCCGCTCTGGCTGCATATACCCATGCCGGAACCATGATAAATGCAACAGTATCCCGTTTTAACCGATTCGATGTCCGCAACAAGTTCATTGTATCGATAAAAACGTCTATGCCTTTGTTCCGGTATTCGTAACGTCCGCTTGTCGCAATGAGAAAGGCTTCGGGATTAACGGGAGATCCTGTTAGTTTTCCCACAACATGCAAGAGTTGTTCCCTTGCTTTGTTTCGTTTTGTCATGTATGTTTCTCCATCCGGGACAAACCCTTTCTCGAATCCGTTAGGCGTCACAATATCAGGCGCTTTGTCAAGTAATTGTTTACATTCGATAGCCGTGACGTCGCTGACTGTAGTGAAACAATCAACATACATCGCTGTTTGTCTTTCCAGTGAATGTTTTGCTTCCACATTCAGTTCTTTTGCCATCTGACTGCCGTTATATGCGGTCAAATGGCTATACAGCGGTTTATTGTTACCTGCAATAGAGCGTCCTGTCGTTGTGGCGTGCGTCGTAAACAGCGTAGCTATTGACGGGACATGTTTTTGTATGTATAACGCTCCCATACAAAGCATCCATTCATTGAAAAGCGCTACGACATTTTTATCTTCGAGTCTATGGAAATTATAGAAATTTTCGATTATCAATCCGACCGAGTAAGCAAATATGCATGATTCGTCATAATCGCCATAAGCATGGGAGGAGTCAACCTGGAATGTTTTCCACATATCGTAGTAAAGTCCTCCCCTTTTGTCGAAAAAGGTTTTATATGATATCAGGATAACAACCGGTTCTCCCGGAACAAGCCAGTGTCCGGTTTTGACATGAAAGTTGTCCGGTAAAGCCTTCTGCCAGTCGTCAAAAAGAGACGGATCTTCTTTAAAGTCGTCCGGATTATTGTTTAAATCAGGCCCTATAAATATCAGATTATTTCCGGCTTTGTTTTTTAGAGTATGAGCTTTGGAAGACAAAACCGTATAGATCCCGCCGACTTTGTTACAAACTTCCCAGCTGCTTTCAAAAATATAATCAGGTACTATCATTTAGTTTGTTTTATCGCGAATAAAAGTTGCAAAGATAAAGTTTTTTCTTAACAGGTACTATCATTCAGTCTGTTTTATCGCGAATGAAAGCTGCAAAGATAAAGTTTTTTCTTAAAAAGAATTGGGTTATATGGAATTTAATTATCTTTACACGCTCATTTTTTAAACTAAATATATGGCAAAACGTAGAGATTTGAAGAAAGCCGTTGATTATCTGTCCGGTGAATTAATGATGGAAACGCTGCTTTATTCATTGCAACCTGAAATTGACAAAGCCGGGCTTGAAGCGATAATGGCCCGCATTTGCAGTATGAGCGCAGAGTTCAGAGGACGTATTCAGCGCCCTGCCGGAAATGCCAATAAACAGCTTGTAAAACAATATTATAAGAAAATACGCGAGGATTTTGATGCGGAGGCTGATAAGATCTGCACGGAACTTATGTCATTGAATAAAGAAAGAAGCGAGAATTGAATATAAAGCGTTCGTTATGCAGATGGGTTCTGCATTTATTGGGATGGACGATCGGTCCGGAAAGCGATGATGTTCCGAAGTGCGTTATATGCGTGGCTCCACATACAAGTAATCTGGATTTTACGTTGGGGAAACTTTTTTATAATGCAATAGGAAGGAAAGCCAAGTTTTTGATAAAGAAGGAATGGTTTGTTTTTCCGTTGAATATTATATTTAAGAGTATGGGGGGAATTTCGATTAACCGCAGTAAATCATCTTCTACTACCGAGCAGTTGGCCGAAGAATTTACAAGGCGCGATATTTTCCACCTTGCCATAACCCCGGAAGGAACGCGCAAGAAAGCGAAAGAATGGAAAAAAGGTTTTTATTATATTGCATTGAAAGCCGGAGTTCCGATACGGGTTGCATATATTGATTATGGGAAAAAAGAAGTCGGTATTAAAGCAACATTTTATCCTACGGGAAACGCTGAGGAGGATATATTGATCATACGTTCGATGTATAAAGGAATCAGGGGGTATCATGAGGAGAATTTTGCCGAATTGAAAGAACTCTGACGGATTGATGATGAAACGAACATGAAAAAAATTAAATAATGTACACATGAAAGATGCTAATTTATTGCGTATCAGTATGATTCAGTCCCATATCATTTGGGAAGACAGAGAGGAGAATATCTGTTATTATGGCGAGTTATTACGTCGTCTAAAGGGAAAAACAGACTTGGCCGTATTACCGGAGCTATTTACGACAGGATTGTCTTTGCGTCCGGAAGAACTTGCTGAACCTGATAACGGGAGGACGATGGTCGCGATGAAAAAATATGCAAAGGATTATAATCTTGCTATAACCGGAAGTTTTATGGCGTCCGATGATGGCAAATATTATAATCGCGCATTTTTTGTAACGCCGACCGGGGAGACATTCTATTACGACAAAAGGCATTTGTTCGGCCTGGCCGGCGAAGACAAATGTTTTTCCTCCGGAACGAAACGCCTTATTATCGATTATCGCGGGTGGAAAATATGCCTGATGGTTTGTTATGATTTACGCTTCCCTGTTTGGAGCCGTAATGTTGATAATGAGTATGATCTGCTTATTTATGTCGCCAATTGGGCAGAGTCGCGTAAAAAAGTCTGGAAAACGCTATTGCAGGCGCGCGCTATAGAGAATATGTGTTTTGTTTGTGGCGTGAACCGTATTGGAGTTGATGCGCGCGAATTCAAATATCACGGAGAATCCCTTATTTTCTCTCCTAAAGGAAAAAAACTCTTCGGGGCGAAAGAAAAAGAAGAACTGATTATTACGGGAACTATTAAGCATGAAGATGTAGAAACACTTCGCGCCAAATTTCCGGTATGGATGGACGCAGACAAATTTGAATTAAAAATTTGATTATTTCCCAACAATTCAGGGAGAAAAAAGATAAAGAATAAATACCTGAAAATAAATACGCTATGACATTAGGAGAAATAAAAAATATGTCCGGCATAACTAAAAAGAGAGGTGGATGAATTTCTATCCGCCTCTCTTTAACAATACTTTTTTTAGATGTAATCTCAAAGCGTCTATTGGTTTTCGTCCATTAGATACTCAGGGTTGAATTATAAACCGTCACTTTTCTCTCTCTGTTGGCAATATAAGATAAATCACAAATCCTTCAACATATGCAACCGTATCGCCACTGTAGAGTAACTCTTTCTTTCTGCGCTCAATAGCTTCTTCATCAGGATCAACTTGAGGATTGTAAAGATCCGGATCAATTAACTCCGGCGGAACAAGCCGCAGCTCTTTGCCATTATACCATGCATTTGTAAATTCACTATGAATGCCGTCCACACAGAAAGTAAGTTTCAATTCTTCGACGGATTCTCCTACTTCGATGGATTCTCCCAACGAACGGGGAACTTTATATTTAATAATATATTGCCTGTCCATTTTAGGCGTTTCCAAATAAAATTTTTCGAAAATATCTGTATGCAATCCTATGCTTAAGTCAATTCCAAAGCCCTCGTTATTCATAAAAGAAACGCCCTTATCATCTGTAACTGAAAGAACATTCAGACGCTCTCCCTTTTCATACAGTTGTACTAACTCGGATTTTTCCAATATTGAATTTCCTTCTTTATCCACATATTCAATGAAAACCTCCGGAATAATAGGACCAAAAACCTCCATATTATCTTTATCGTTGCACCCATAAAAAGAGATAATCAGTGCATTCGCTAATAGAATATTAATATATTTCATATTATTTCCATTTATTTATTTATTAAGAATTGCATATTTATTTTCATTTATAAAATTATAGCCATCCATAAAAGCGGCGAGGATTTCTTTCGCTTCTTCTTCTGAAACTTTATAAGTTTTCTTTTCCAAATTATTCACATCTTGGCGCTATGAGTTCATCAGAATCAGAGGTACAGGATACGACAAACATCGGGATAAGAATCCCAAAACACATTTTGGTCAATAAATTTTTCATATTCAATTTGTTTTAATTAATAAATATATATCGCTTTTAAAAGTTTATTTAAAAATTACCGGTGCAAAGATATATTTTTTTTGTTATTTCCATTTTTTTCAAAATAATATTATTTTTATTATAGAAATAAAAATAACTGTCCGAATTTATCTATGTTTCTGTTTTTAATAGCATATCCATAGATAAGTAACACGAATTTATTCTATTAATGTAATACTTGTGAAATATTTGGTCAACAGCAATATATCCCATACATTTGTCTCATAATTAAAATGATTGGAGGTGAGACATGTAGTTTTGAGCAAAACCGAGGTAGAAAAATTAACCCGAATCCAAAAACACGGAGCAACATATCCGGAGCGCAATCGCAGCATGTGCCTGCTACTGTCCGGTCAGGGACATTCATTTATATTATGCCGACGGCTCTCATTTTTCACTCACGCCGAGCGTTCGATACGCCTGGCAAAAGGAAAGAGAAGAAATAGGTACTTTACGAATGGTTGACTTCCGGTCGGTCAGGGAAATGAGATAATTTCTGTTTTAATATCTTCAGGCTTGATTGTTTCTGTTACTTTGCATATCTGGAATGAGTGATTCTGATGATATTCAGTATTGTTTCTTTACTTTTTTCCAGAGATTCTACGGGGAGATATTCGTAACGTCCGTGGAAGTTGATACCGCCGGCGAAAACATTCGGGCAGGGCAGTCCCATGAACGAGAGGCGCGCGCCGTCTGTGCCTCCGCGTATGGGCTTGACAATCGGTTTTACTCCGCAATTTACCATGGCTTCAAAAGCGACGTCGATTATTTCCTTGTGCGGCTCTACTTTTTCACGCATGTTGTAGTATTGATCTTTTATTTCGACCGTGATATCCGCGTTCATGCTTTCTTTCATCGTGCGTGCAATGTCGACCAATCGCATTTTTTTTTCCTCAAACAATTTACGATCGTGATCGCGTATGATATATGAAAGCGTCGCTTCTTCGACTGTGCCGCCGAAGGATGTCGGGTGATAAAAGCCTTCGTATTGATCTGTTTTTTCCGGGCGTTCGTTTTCCGGTAACTGACTGTGAAAACAGACGGCTAACTGAATTGCATTCTGCATTTTGTTTTTGGCATATCCCGGATGAATGTTGCGTCCTTTAATGGTTATTTTAGCCGACGCGGCATTGAAATTTTCATATTCAAGTTCTCCGATTGTACCGCCATCGATCGTGTATGCCCATTTGCAGTCGAATTTTTCCACATTGAATTTGTTTGCGCCACGCCCTATTTCTTCATCGGGGGTAAAAGCGATGCGGATTTTTCCATGCTTTATCTCATCGTGTTCCGACAGGTGGCTCATTGCCGAGACGATTGCTGCAATGCCGGCCTTATTGTCGGCTCCGAGCAATGTTGTTCCGTCCGTTACAATCAAATCCTGACCCATATAGTCTTTCATTTCCGGGAACATTTCAGGAGATAAAATGATCTGTTGTTCTTCATTGAGAATAATATCGCCCCCCTGATAATTTACTACGCGCGGTTTTACGTTATATCCGGACATGTCGGGGCTTGTATCCAGGTGAGCGATAAATCCGATCGCCGGAATATCTGTAGCATCCGTATTGGCCGGCAATGCGGCCATTACATATCCGTTTTCATCCAGTGAAATATCCTGCATTCCAATTTCCTGTAGCTGCTTTACAAGTTCTTCGGCAAAAACCATTTGTCCTTTTGTGCTTGGCATGGTTGATGACGATTCGTCGGATTGCGTATCGAAAGTAACGTATTTCAAAAAAAGTTCTAAAGAATTCATAGAGGTAAATTAATTAAGAATTAAGATTAGGTTGTCAGATTACTCCTTCGGGATATTGCATAGTCGCACAATGAAGCGATCCGTGTTGTTTTATCAACGCACGGCAGTCAATTCCGATGATTTCCCGGTCCGGGAATGTTTTCTGAAGAGCTTTTTGGGCAATTTGGTCTTTGTCGCTCAGGTAGAAAGGAAGCAGTACCGCGCCATTGATAATGAGGAAATTTGCGTAAGTAGCCGGTAGCCGTTCGCCTTCCCATATCACTTTGTCGGCCATGGGTAGCGGAATTAGCTGATAGGGCTTTTCATCATTAGTGCGGAATGTTTTCAGTTCCATTTCCATAGCCTGCAGTTCTTCAAAATGTTCATCATTTTTATCGGTACATTGTATATATGCAATGGTTCTTTCGTCGCAAAAGCGGGCCAGCGTATCTATATGGCTGTCCGTATCGTCTCCGGCAAGGTAGCCGTTTTCGATCCATAGAACCCGCTCCAATCCGAATAAGTCTTTCAAATGATATTCCAGTTGTTCTTTATTTAGATATTCGTTCCGGTTTACCGACGCCAGACATTCCACTGTCGTCAGTAATGTTCCTTTACCATCGGATTCGAGGCTTCCACCTTCCAGTACAATCGGTTGCATATTTACGACGTCGGCGTCTTTATTGAAAGTGTTTGTCTGCGCAAGTACCCGTGTGATCAGGTTGTCGTAATTGGCGGCGAATCTCATACCCCAGCCGTTGAATACAAAATCATAGACTGTCGGTTTTCCGTTTCTGAGGACCGTAATACCTCCGTGATCACGTGCCCATGTATCATTCGTTTCCATTTCGCGGAAAATGATCCGGTCGTAATTTGTTTTTCCAAGGCGGCGACGGACTTCTGCTTCATCAACGCAAACAATGAGCAGTTTTTCCCGTTTCACAATTTCCTGCGCGATTGAAACAAAACAATCCGTTACCTCGTCAAGGATCGGCGCCCAATCTGTTTGTGCATGCGGCCATGTTAACTGAACGGCGCTTTGAGGATACCATTCCGCAGGGAATATTATTCTTTCATTCATAATATAATCAAATTAAAAGCGGAACAAAAATACAAAAAATATACAGATATTGTGTTCTAACAGGCCGAATGATTATATTTGCACCCTGTATAAATGAAGTAAAATAACAGAAAAAAATGAAAGAAAAATATTTCAGGTACTCCCTTATCGCATTGATCCTGTTGTCAGGCTGGCTTATAATGAGCGGATTATGGACGTTTGTAAATGGTTTGCTGGGGGCGTTTACGTTGTACGTGCTTGTACGTGGGCAGATGAAACATCTGACGGAAAAACGAAAGATGAAAAGCGTTTTTGCCGCTATATTGATATTGCTGGAAGTGGTAGCGTGCGTATTTGTCCCGTTGTATTTTCTGGTCTGGGTACTTATTGAGAGGATACAGGAAGTGAATGTGGATATTTCGGAATTAATAGATACGGTAAAACATTTTATAGCGCTGATACAGGAGAAGACCGGATATGATGTGTTGAATATCGGTAATATCGAGACGGTTACGACTTATATGACCCGGGCGCTTCAGGTTATAATCAGTCAGGCCGGCGGACTTGTGATTACAACGGCAGTGATGATCTTTTTGCTGTATTTTATGCTGATAAGCCGGAAAAGTATGGAAACGTATGTTTATAGCCTGCTGCCATTCAATGAAGATAATAAACATACTGTGATGGGGGAAATTCATAACATGGTACGTTCTAATGCAATCGGAATACCATTACTTGCCATCATACAAGGTCTTGTCGGGGTTATTGGTTATTGGGCGGCTGGAGTTCCAAGCCCTGTTTTATTTGGCGTGCTGACTGCATTCTCCACTATTATCCCATTGGTGGGAACGGGTATTGTCTGGCTTCCCCTTGTTGTTTATACGGCTCTTACGGGTAATTGGATTGCTACAATAGGCCTTTTGGCATATTGCTTAATTATTCTGACAAATATCGATAATGTAATACGTTTTCTTCTTCAGAAAAAACTGGCTGATACTCACCCGCTGATAACTGTTTTCGGAGTAATACTGGGACTTAAATTATTCGGATTCTGGGGCGTGATTTTCGGTCCGTTACTGATGTCGATGTTCTTCCTGCTTGTCAATATTTTCAAAAAAGAATATCTTGATAGTAGATAGTGGTAAGTGGTAAGTGGTAAATGGTAAGTAGATAATGAAAGAATTTATTCAGTATATATCGTCTGTTCCTTTTGTCGGGATCATTGAAACGGCAGGTACTATATCTTTTGCTATCAGTGGAGTCAGACTTGCGGCCGCAAAAGAATTTGACTGGTTCGGAGCCATTGTTGTCGGTTTTGTAACAGCCATCGGCGGAGGTACCGTACGCGATCTGCTTCTGGACGTAACGCCGTTCTGGATGCTTAATCCGATATACTTGATTTGTTCGGTTATCGGATTTATTATTGTAATGATTTTCAGTAAAAGGTTGGTGCGGCTGGATACTCCGTTTTTTATTTTTGACACAATCGGACTGGCATTGTTTGTTGTGGTCGGAGTAGAAAAGACCGTACAACTTGGTTATCCTTTCTGGGTTGCAATTATAATGGGGACAATCACCGGGATTATAGGGGGCGTGATACGCGATATCTTTATAAATGAGATACCTCTTGTATTTCGTAAGGAAATTTATGCGCTTGCATGCGTATTTGGGGGACTTGTTTACTGGGTGTGTTACAATCTGGGCTTTTTGACGGTCGTTTGCGAGATCGTAGCGTCGGCGGCTATATTTGTCGTTCGCGTACTTGCTGTGAAATATCAGTGGGGATTACCAAAGATGAAAGATTCCTGATGCATTTGGCGGCATGGAAATCCACTATCCTTTTGGTGATAGAACCGTTGTCATCCAGCCTGAAATTCGGACTTTTCTTTAGTATCTCGCCCAGTTTATTGTTATCCGCCAAATTAAGTTTGCTTATATCTATACTTATTGTATCCTGTTCGATATTTTCAGGTTTAACAATTATTTCATCTAACAAATTAACATAGCTGGTCAATACATATTCCCTTTTGACGACTTCACCGGAAAAATCATACGATTCCAAATCAATAGTTAATTTCTTGAATCCGATATAACTTATTGTAAGCGTCAAACCTTTTTTGTTGTCAAACTCCATTTTAAAGTAGCCATTTTTATCTGTAAACGAATATTTTACAACTTTTCCGTCATTATTGGTTATAATGATATGCGCTTGTTGAAGAAATTCATTTTCTTCATCCATAACGACCCCCTCCAATACCAACTTCTGCCCGAATGTATTTAAAGTATTCATTAAAGCGACAACAATCAAGAATATGTATTTGTAACGATTCATATCTGTTTATTCTTCAAGTTCAAATTCGTTTTAATTCTCACAATTTTTTTCAATATAAATGTCATAAAGAAATAGAAAATCACACATGAAACTATCAAAACGGGAATCAACCAGTAGCCAAGTAATTCAACGGCTTCAGCATTAATTTGAGATAAGAAACCAAGGCCGACAAAACTTCCGTCTTCTATAAATAATCCGGTTTTATGTGGATAGAATATTTTTGCAATGACGAGAAAACCGCAAGATAATAGGAGCAAATACATAATCACGGTGGCAACATACTGCCCTCCTGTTAACAATGTAGCCCAAATACCTCTAAGTATTCCAAAAATATTATATTTATTGATAGCCTGTTTAAGTTGTCTTTCTGCTATAACAGGCTTCAAATAAGACTGTGGTTCTCCAAGATTACGAATAACAATCATTATTCGCTCTTTTTCAGGAACAACAGTCTTGTTACAAATGAAAGATTCATAGATATGCGAATCAATCTCATTTATAATATCAAGTACGTCATCTTCAGGTAACATTGAGATTATATCGTTCACCTGTTCAATATAATTTGCATATATCTTATATGCTTCTACCGAATCAAAATCACTCCGTTTCATATTTTAATTTGACTATTAATATTCTTAATGATCGTATTCCAATTGGAATTAAGCTCTTTGAGCATGTTTTCTCCATCTGTCGTAAGAGTATAGTATTTCCTCGGAATACCGGTTTTCTGTTCTACCCATTTGAAATCAAGCCATCCATCCTCCTTTAATCTGTTCAGTATTGGATAGATCGTTCCTTCGGTTATTTCAAATCCTGTACATTCCTTAATTTTCACAATCAACAAATACCCATAAAGTTGATCTTGCTTTAACATATTAAGAATCAACAAAGGAAGAATTGTCTTCTTCAATTGTATTGTCCAGTTATCTATAAATTTTCCGTACATCATTCTTTCTAATTTTGGCACAAATATAATAAAAATACATTGTATTCCAATGTATTTTTATTGAAAATATACTTTGCCTTCATCAATATTTAATATTTTTATATATAAACGAGAGATTTTTTACATGTGAAACGAACATATAAATCAATAATATATATGTTAGCATCTCTGTCATTGTCATTTCATAATTTTGCAAGAAAAAAATGCAAGAATTTCGTCAGGCTGCTTTTTTCTGGTGAAATTAGGGCAAAAAGACACGCATAGGACGTGATTATTTCAAAATATTAGTGGTACATTAAACTGTCATTCAATATTCAGTCCTGCCAAGTTTTCTTTTGAAAGTTCGTGTAATTTTCCATTTTCAATTTGGTATATCTTGTCCATTTTGGATATTATGGATAACCTGTGTGATAGTATTATGGTCGTTTTATCTTGAAGGTATCTTAACAGGTTGCTGTTAATGATTGCTTCATTATTTTTATCTAATGCGCTTGTTGCTTCATCGAATATTAATATTTGAGGATTTTTGATTATGGCTCTTGCAATAGCTATTCTTTGTCGTTGCCCACCGGATAAAGTGACTCCATTATCTCCAATATATATGGCTCTTATTCACAAAGTTTACATGATTGTCACAGTTTTTTGGGGCTTAAAAAAATCATGAATAATTATCTATAGAAAATAAAGGGAATAATCTGTTTCTTGGCGTTTAACACTTAAAACAGCTTATTTCCTTTATAATTTTTATTATCTGTTTACTTCAAATAAGTTCTATAAAAATCCACGAACTTCTCAATGGCTTTGTCCACATATTTGGGTTTGTCGTACATATCGAAGTGAGAAGCGCCTTCCATAACCTGTATATCTTTTTCGGTTGATGCCGCCCTTTCGTATAAATCATGACCGTCCTTGTTTGAGCCAAAGGCTCCCGGCTTGCTTCCTACGACTATCTGTAATGGCTGGGTTAGGAGCATTTCTACAAGATAGAAAGCATCATAAGGCATAACACCGTCCATGCTGATAAAACGCATTTTGTTCTGCCAATTAGGGTGATACCCGCGTGATGTACGATAATAATCGTATGCTTCGTACAGGTCAATATCCTCGGCATCCTTTTGTTCATCAGGTATCCAAGGTATAATCATCGGTTCTGCTCCCTGCGCTTCGGCGGTACGCTGTTTAGCTATCATTTCAAGGGTTGCTATCGTTGCCTCGCTCCCTCCGGCTCTGTTTTCCCTGCCACCATTAACAGGCACAGCCGTTCCAACAGCTTTAATACGGCGTTCGGTCATAGCTGCGCTTATAACATAACCACCCCCTGCGCATATACCTAATGCTCCGATACGGTTTTCATCCACATAAGGGAGACTTGTTAAATAATCGACTGCACCCCGTATATCTTCTGTACGTGCCGCCGGGTCTTCCCTGTATCGGGGTTCGCCTCCGCTCTCGCCCTGATAAGAAGCGTCGATAGCCAAGGTTATGAATCCGTTTTGCGCCAGCTTATTTGCATATATACCCGCTGTTTGTTCTTTCGCACCCCCTGCCGGAGGTACGGTTATAATGGCTGCATAGGTTTTACTTTCATCAAAATCAGCAGGATAATGAATATTGCCTGCTAAGGTGATACCTATTTTATTATCAAAAAAAACCTTTTCTAGTTTTACTTCGCTTTTCATATTGTTATTTATTTGTGCACTAAGGCTGTTAATACTTACTATTAAAATCGCTATTGCTGATGTAATTACTTTAATCTTTTTCATTTGTTCTTGGTTTTTAATTTGAAACATTCTTTCCCGCCTCGTAAGCCTGCATAACAGCCGGATTTCCCGGAATATCGCCTTTTGCCCATGCGTTAAAGCCGAAAATATGCCCAGCATCGGTTAATTCGGGTGTCATACGCAGAAAGTTATGATAATCGGATATTGTTCCACCATTTTGGCAAGTATGGTATTCATACTGTCTTCTATGTTGTATTCCAAATAACTGAATCATATTTATAAATAATTAACGTTTTATATTTATATAACAATCTCATAATTAGATATATTAGCAAATATTGAAATAGAATAAAGAA
>JAIROL010000203.1 GCA_031257565.1 Tannerella sp.
CTGTTCAGGGCGGAGAAGATCGACAGTCTGGCGAATTTCGACACGCCGGTCAGGAAGACAAACCGCAGATGCTCGTCGGTTGCTTTCAGTATCCTGTAAATGTCCTGAAGCGATTCCTGAACGGCTTTCAGTTCTGCCGGCGATTTACTCATCGCATCCGGTATCGGCGCATCGTATTCATCTATCAAAACAACAACTTTTTGTCCTGTTTTCAAATGAAGTTGCGTTATCAATTCTCCAAAACGACTGGATGCATACGACCGGTTAAGAGTTATACCGTTAACGGTAGCCACTCCCCGCAGAAATTCGGAAACATCCGTTTCTATCTCCTCCGGCGTACCGTGCTTGATAGCCGTCCAGTCTATCCGGATAACGGGATGGCTTTTCGACCAGTCCCATTTATCATAAATGTAAAGGTCTTCAAACAATTCTTCACGTCCGCTGAACAGCGCATCCAGCGTGCTGACGAGCATTGACTTCCCGAAGCGGCGCGGACGCGAAAGGAAATAAATTCGCCCCGTTGTAACTAATTGACGGATTAGCCCGGTCTTGTCCACGTATAACAAATCTTAACTGCGCAGGATTTCAAACGACTGTGTTCCTATCGGCAAATTCTTCATATCGATTGAGCTTTAATAATTATTTTCGATATTGCAAAGGTAAACAATCATTTTCAATTCTTAATCCTCCATTCTCATTATCTGCGCGCGGTAAGGTTGTGTAACGCCATCCCCCAAGTTCCGAAACCCCGGCCAACTTGTGTTCCGAAGCATGCCTGCGCAGCTATTCCCGGAAATTTGATGTTTTTAATTTCTGCAACTCTATTTTTCTTAGTTGTGCAGGCGTACCCAACTTCTCTTCGGGAAGAGTTATAAATTTAGTCATAACGGCGCTTGCCGCATATAAACCTGCAATAATCCAGATAACTCCGACACTTCCCAATAACGGGAAAAAGATACCAACCAGCGCCGGCCCTGCGAATGCAGAAAGCCCTGCACCTAAATTGAGGACAGACATAGCAGCGCCTTTTTCATCTTTTACCAGTGATGGAACCAGAGCTGATAAGGGGACATAGCCTGCCATCATTGCTCCCCAAAAGAACCCGCCGAACATAACAAAAAACATGCTGCCGGGGAAAAACTGAGGTGTATAATAGAATAACAAGGTACCAATAGCACAGCCTGCACAGCCAAACCACATAACAGTCTTACGCCAACCTACATAATCGCCAACAAAGCCAAATATCAGGTTAAATATGATATTGCCAAGTAATGCCACTGCCCATATATGCAACCACTCCCCTTCGGAAAATCCTTGTTCAAGCATATACATTGGTAGAAAAACCGGGAATCCGAACTGGGGGGCAGTGTCTATAATTCGTACAATACCGGCTAAGGCTATTTTAGGTTCTTTCTTCATAATAGTCAGACCTTTCAGGAGATTTTTTATTTTCGATTCTTCCTTTTTTGACGGTTGGGTAGATTTACTTTCAAACTTCATGAATACCAAAGTAAACAAGGCGCCTGCAAATGCCCATAGTATGGCTGTCCATAGTGTTGTCGTGTGTCCGAAGAAATCGATTGCCCAACTTGAATAGAGCGCTCCCAACACACTCAACCCTCCTGTGAACACAAACCAGAACCAGCCGACAGCTTTACCAAGCATAGCCTGGGGAGATTTATAGGCTATCCACACCAGAAAGGTGTAAGAAAACAAGGGATATCCAAAGCCTTTAATAGCATACGTAACAAGCATTAACGGATAGCTGAACTGATCGAGGGCAATACCGACAAAGCCGGCAACGCCAATAAGGTAAATTATAAATCCGTAAAACATCGTTTTTTTAGCTCCTAAAATATCGGCCAATACGCCCGAAAACCACGAAGATATACCGATAGTTATGCCATATACGGTAAACAATAAAGCCGACTGCCCCACACTTATTCCTTTTTCAATAAGATATGGACTCAGCCAACCTTGTTCCATGCCGTCGCCCATCATAAATATTAATATTCCAAGATATCCCCACGCTAATACTTGAGGGATACCGATTCTGTCTAATAAAGATTGTTTTGAATGTTTCATGTTTACATCATTTAATTTTTAACACTAAGGTAACATAGAACTCACAGTATGTTCATAACTCTTTGGCGCAAGCCGTTTTGCATGTTCGTTTCATGATATAAAAGATTAAAAGGATTTCAATTTAGAGAGAGATAAAATTAAGAGCCAACTGTATATTGGCATAGTTCTTTTCCGGATTCCACACAGGGGTAACAGATATGGGAAGTTTGTATCCCCACAGGTCGAGGGTTTTGAATATTATAAAATTGACGCTGACAATCCCGGGAGAATCGCCATAAAAATGAGATTCGGTTTTATTCCCCCGGACGTTATTTCCCTTGTTCAGGGCGAAAGCTCCTGCAATGCCAAAATCAAGATTTACAATATTGTTACGAACAACAGGATAGCTGAGTTCAACGAATGTAGAATATCTGTTCTTATCATTTAGTATTCCACGATCGCGTCCAAACAGTATTGTCGCCCAGTATATTTTCAAAGGAATTTTTTGCTGAAATCGACAGGTTATCGACAAATCAATAAAGTGTCCGGTTTTGCGGGCATTATAATTAAAGACCTGCCGATTGTTATAATCTGCTTCGGGAGAGAAGTTATAGATATCCCAAAGAGCAAAAGTAAATCCTTTCAATTTGTAGCTTACATAATAATCGATTTCTTTGAATTTTCCGCTCATACCTGCGCCTCCCCACAGACCGATTCTGAGATTTTGCTTTTTATTCGTATAATAAATATCTGTGGCAAAAGTAGCTTCATCTGTCACCTCTTGTCCTCGCCACAGATGTACATTCTTAAATTGAAGCAAACCTCCTATTGGTCTATCTTTCGCAGGAGTTTGAGCAGGTAATGTACCGGATATGGCAATGGCTGTCCAAAATATTAATATTCTGGCATTACAGCCGACAAGCCATTCGAGTATTACCGACAAGCCCGCAGTCAATCCAAAAATTTTCTTTCCAACAGGAAGAATACTGTCAGGATGTCCCGACTGAGCTTTTTCAACCATAGCTGCCGATGGTATGCGGATATTATCGGCAGCTATGTTTAATTGTATTATCTTATCCATTTGATTCGTTTGATTATGTTACAATATGCTTTCCTTTTTCATGAATTCGTGTTCGTATTCATTGATACGATTGACTTTAGAAGTTGATCCTCCTCCGCTAAATTCCGAATCGATCCAAATATCTAACAGATTCTTAGCTAACTCCGTACCGACCACGCGTTCTCCGAAGCAGATAATTTGAGCATCATTGCTTTTCCTTGCCCGTTGGGCCGAAAACGGATCATGACACACAGCCGCCCTTACTCCCGGAACTTTATTGGCAGTAATAGCCATCCCTATTCCTGTGCCGCACACCAGGACCGCGCGTTCGAACTCGCCGCGCGACACGGCTTTCGCCACAGCTACCGCTACATCAGGGTAAAGAATTATTTCGCCTTCATTAGCTCCGAAGTCAATCACTTCAAAACCTTTGTCCTGTAAATGCTTAATCAAACTAACTTTCAGTCTGTATGCTGCTTCATCGCAACCGATTGCTATTTTCATCTCTTTTATAGTTTTTAGTTTATTATCCAACACTAACCGATTCCTCCACTAACAGATCAGTCATGGCATCTGCCATTGCTGTGAGTATTATGCAGCACGAAGTTGCGCCGGCATCTAATACGCCCCTCGATCGTTCGCCCAAACGACTCGATCGTCCGAATTTGGCAACAAGGTCTTTTGTCGAGTTTCTGCCTGTTTCTGCCGCTTTTTTCATTTCCTGTAAAGCTTCCCTGAACGGAATGTTTTCGTCGACTGCTTTATTCAAAGCATTTACTGCGGGAGCTAATGTATCTACCAATGTTTTGTCGCCAACTTTGGCGTCGACTATACCGGAAAGCCCTTCGAGTCCGGTTGTTAACATCTTGGAAAATGTGACAAGACTTATTTCTTTCTCCTCTTCTCCTGCTTCTGCCATATCTATCAATATAGTACCATAGATAGGTCCCATAGAGCCTCCTATTTCAGTTAACAGAATGTTTCCCAGTTCTGCCAGGCCGTCAGTAAAAGATATGTTTTCGTTTTCAAAACGAGTCTCGAATACGGTAAAGCCCTTATTCATATTCATACCATGATCGCCATCACCTATCAAACCATCGACCTCGCTGAGATAGGCTTTATTTTCCTGAATGGCTTTTACCATAGAAAACAATATAGATTTACCTTCTTTATTATTGAATGTTTTCATGCGTACATTATTTAATTTTTAACACTAAGGAAACATGGAACTCACAGCATGTTCATAACTCTTTGGCGCAAGCCGTTTTGCATGTTCGTTTCATGACTTCTGTTTTTAATGATATTATTTAAAATTGCTTCAAACCTACACTATTAGCAGGCATATCGATAAGTTCTTTGAGTTCCTCATCCAACTTCATGACGGTAAGGGTTGCACCCATCATCTCCAATGAAGTGAAATAATTGCCTACATAAGATTTATGGATCTTAATGCCTCTTGCACCGATTAGTTTATCTATTTCATCATATAATACATAAAGCTCCATCACAGGCGTAGCTCCCAGTCCCGAAACCAGGACAACAACTTCATCTCCCTCAACAAACGGATAATCCGGCAATACAAAATCAACCATACGCTTTGCCATATTGTCGGCTGTATCAATCGAACAGACTTCGATACCCGGTTCGCCATGATGGCCGATTCCGACTTCCATCGTCCCGGGCTTTATATTGAAGTTGGGATGACCCACTGCCGGAAGTACGCAAGGAGTCAGGCCGATACCTATACTGCGAGTGTTATCTATTGCCTTCTGCGCTGTTGCAATCACCTCATCGAGCGTGGCGCCTGTATTTGCTTTGGCGCCACCGATTTTCCACATCAAAACCTCTCCGGCTACTCCACGACGTTTTTCCCGTTGGTCTTTAGGAGCAGAAGCCACATCGTCGTTTGCCACAACTGTTTTTACTTCTATTCCTTCTTTTTTAGCCATTTTGACGGCCATCTTTACATTCATATTGTCGCCGGAATAATTGCCATATAGGCAAGCAATGCCTTTACCTCCGTTTGCTACTTTAAAAGCATTGAAAAAGGCTATCGCAGTAGGCGACGAACATATTTCGCCTACAGCAACGGCATCGCACATATTTTTGCCTGCGTATCCTATGAAAGCCGGCTTATGTCCCGAACCGCCACCGGTTACAACTCCTACACGGTTTGTTACTGCTCCTTTAGATTTAATAACACGTTGGTTGTCTGTTTTTTCTACTATGTCGCTATGGGTTTTCAGAAAGCCGTTCAGCATTTCGTCCACTATATTATCCGGATTATTTAATATTCGTTGCATGATAATTATGTTTTATTTTTATTAATTTAAGAGCAAAAGCTCCGTTAAGACATGTCGGCAAAGACATGTTTAAAATGTTATAAACAAGATGATTATTTAGTTGTTACTTGATAGTAAAACCTCCGTCGATAAGCAGGTTATGCCCCGTAATCATGGCGGCGGCTCCACTACAAAGGAAAGCTATCGTACCGGCCACTTCGTCCGGCTCGGCAAATCGTTCGGATGGCATTTGCTTCTTGAACTCATCACCTGCCGGACCATCCCAGGCTTTGTGACCGAGTTCGGTCAACACCACAGTCGGAGATACGGCATTTATACGAATTCCATATTTACCCCATTCCATAGCCAACACCTTTGTCATAGCAATGATAGCGCCTTTGGAGGCACAATAGGCAACATGCCTGTCAAGAGCAATAACTCCGGCTTGTGACGCCATATTGACGATACAGCCTTTTATTTGATGATCAATCATATATTTTCCGACTGTTTGCGCCATTTTGAAAGATGCCTTCAGATTAATCTCCATTGTCATATCCCACATCTTATCGCTAAGCGTTTCGGCTTTATCCAGAGCTACGACGCCGGCGCTGTTGATCAAGATATCAATAGTCCCGTATGTTGCCACAGCCTGTTCGACCACGGAATTACGGTATTCTTCACCGGTTATATCACCTGATATGCCTGTGCAATCATTTGATAAACTTTTAGCAATCTCGTCTGCCTTGGGATTAAGATCGGCTATTATAACTTTTACGCCTTTCCTTGCAAAAAAGGATGCTGTCGCTTTACCAATACCCGCTGCTCCACCTGTAATTATGGCAACTTTTCCTTCTAATGAAAAGTTTGTATCTGCCCCGTAATACTGTATCATGATAATAGTTTTTAAAGTTTAATATGTGTTGTAATCTCTGTTTGTTTCATATCCGGAACAAGGATAACTTTCAGTGCGCCATCTTTGCCTGTAGCGGCCAAGTCAAACCCTTCTTTCCATTTTTCAAGCGGAAACTTGTGGGTAACTACGCCGTCTGTTGGTAATTTCCCATTACCAATCCATTCAATAACCGTATCATAGCAATAGGGGCTGAGGTGGGCGCCAAGCAGATTCAGCTCTTTTCGGTCGCTGATGATGCTCCAGTCTACCGTAACCAACTGTCCGAACACACTGAATTCAACAAAAGTTCCCATTTTACGAATAGCTTCCAGTCCTTGCCGTACACTCGACGGATGCCCTGTCGCTTCTATATAGATATCGCAGCCATATCCGTTTGTCATCTCCTTTATCGCCTTTACGACATCCATTTCTGCCGGATTCATAACTGCGTCGGCGCCAAACTTCTTTGCCAATTCCAGACGTTCGTTTTTCATATCCAACACTACGAGACACTTCGGGTTATGCTGCTTAATAGCGCCAACCATACCAAGTCCAAGCGTTCCGGCGCCGGAAAGTACAACCACATCTGTTACTCCTACTTTTGCTCTCTCCACACAATGATAAGAACATCCGTAAGGTTCAATAAGGATTGCCTTTTCGACAGGCATCGCCCGGGGTACAATATAATTGAGGGATTCTTTTGTTAGCCTGACGTATTCGGCCATGCCACCGTTCACATTATTTTGGAATCCGTACAAATCATGTTTCTCACACATCCAATGACGGCCTGTTTTGCAAAACATACATTCTTCGCACGGTACGATTTGCTCCGGACAGATACGGTCGCCGATTTTGAAGTTTCCTTTTGTCCTGGAACCTGCCTCAACAACTGTTCCTACAAACTCATGGCCCGGTATCATGGGAGCTTTTATATAGGATGGACTACCATCGCCGCCCCAGAAACTTGGAGCGCCGCCGAATGCTTTCGTGTCGCCGGCACAAATTCCACAGGCTTCTACTTTCAGTATGATTTCTTCTTCTCCGGCTCGTGGCGTATCCACCATCTCAAACCTGTAATCTCCGGGAGCATAAGCTACAACCGCTTTCATTTTTTTTGGTAAATTGATTTCTTTCATGCGTACATTATTTAAATTTTAACACTAAGGTAACATAGAACTCACAGTATGTTCATAAATCTCTGGCGTTAGCCGTTTTGCATGTTCGTTTCATGATATATGCTTTAAAAGTAAAATAATAATTCTATATATAACCGAATATTAATTTATGCCGCGAAGTTATAGTTATATCTATTTTTAATAAGAGTATGTAATGTATTTATTTTATGCAACCGTTCCCGCAATCGTTCCCATTTTCCGCAACCGTTCCCACAACTGTCAGGGTCAATGCATAATAAATAATAACTCGGTAGTTATCAACGGTTTTTGTGTTTTTTGTATTTTTTGTTGATAACTATATTGTTATTATTCATATAACATATTTATTAGTTCGTATCTTTGCGCTATTTAAACAAGAAGAATCGCTAAGGTCGAAAAGACTTAAAGTAGCTTGGAATAATGGCTTCCTTATCAAATTGATTAAAATTTAAATGCATTGACCCTGGCCACAACTGTTCCCGTTTTTGCGAATATGAATTAAATTCTTAATTTTGAAGATTCTAATAGTTCCGAATTATGAAATACATTACAATAAAAGACATTGCCGCTCAGTTGAACATTTCTAAATCTACCGTTTCACGCGCATTAGCAGGAGATAACAACGTAAGCGCTGAAACCAGAGACAAGGTGATGGCTTTAGCCAATGAATTAGGATACAAGCGTAATGAACTGGCCGCAAATCTGAGACATAATCAAAGTCGTACAATAGGTATTATTGTCCCGGAAATGTTAACCCCCTTTTTTCTCTATGTGATTATCAGTATTCAGAAAGTTCTGAACGAAAATGGCTTTAAAGTGATCATTACACAGTCTCACGAAGATATACAGGCTGAATCGTATAATTTGCAACTGATGGATGATTATAGAGTGGATGGGATTATTATGAGTATTTGTCACAAAGAACAGAACGTAAAAGAATATATACGCTTAGAGAAAAAGGGAATACCTATTGTATTCTTTGACAGAGTTCCTCCTGATATGTATGCCTCAAAAGTGATTGTTAATGATTATTTGAAATCCTTTTTTATGGTAGAGCGCCTGATTAGATCAGGCAGGAAAAGAATTGTGCATTTGGCTGGGCCTGATCGTATACCGAATACCGCAGAAAGAAAAAGAGCTTATAAAGATGCGCTTGCCAAATTCAAAATTCCCTATGATCCGGAACTTGTAATCGATGGAGAAAATGAGCGTTCGGAAGGAGAACGCGTTATCAGGATTTTTTTAAAAAAGAACATTCCGTTTGACGCCATTTTTTGTTTTGGGGAAACATTAGCAATAGGTGCATTGAATTATTTGCAGTCGGAAGGGATTAAAATACCGGAAGATGTAGCTATTTGCGGATTTTCAGGTACATATTTAGGTACGATAGTCACCCCTCAATTAACGGCCGTACAACAACCCTTTGAAGAGATGGGAAGAGTTTCAGCCGAGCTAATGATTGAACGGCTTAATAATCCTGATGCTCCTTGTCAAACTATTACTTTAGATGCAGAAATGGTAATACGGCAATCGACCTGAAACATTTTTACATAATAGCCATGAGTTTCTTACTGTTCATATTGCTTGAATTTTAGCGATGAACAGCAAAGTTGGAGATTATAAACAGGAGAAATGCCTGTATTCAGGGACGTGGCAGAGGTTGGCGTTCGTCAGGTACAGGTTGGCGTTGGATGCAGGAAATAAAAAATGTCGGCACAGTATTATCCGTTGAGAGGGACTGAGCGCTTTCTGTCGGTCATCCCGATGGAATACATTAAATCATTCACAATACGATCGGCGGAGTACTCTTTGCTGCGTTCTATCGCGGCAGCTTTGAATTTATCATGAGGTTGGCGCTGGAGGTAGTCTATTATCCTGTCGGACATTTCATCCCGGCTTTTAACCAGAAAGCCGCAGTCATTATCCACGATCATATCTTTGGCGCTTTTGCTGTTGTAGGCAATCACGGGCAATCCGCAACTTAACGCCTCGATCGCTACATGGCAGAATGTGTCGAATCTCGACGGAAGTAAAAGTATATCGGCAGACGAATAGATATAAGGCAATTCCTTTTGCGGAATCCAATCTGTGAAAACAGCATCGGGAATCTCTGCACGAAGCTGTTCTGCGGCAGCGCCTCTGCCGACAATCACCAGCCGGACGTTGTTACATGTTTGCTTTACATTTGCATAAATGAACGGGAGTTCGAGTACGCCCTTTTCGTTGTTAATCCTGCCCACATACAGCAAAACAGGACTGTTGCCGGCGATGCCGAAATACTTGGCTTTGCCGGCTTCATGCGGCACAAAACATTCGTTTGCCCAGTGTGCGGTACGGAAAACCTTTTCCGGGGCAAGATTCATTTGCCTGCCTGTGAGCCACTGCTGCCGGCCGGAATCAAGTACAAGTATTTTGTCGAACGACCGGTAGAAGAATCGCAGCATACGCCTTATGCGGTCGAGATTATGCCCTGTAATATTCAACGCTTCACGTGCATACATCAGCCGGTCGGCGTGCATATAAAACGAGGCCTCTACCGTATAGGCATGTTTAAGGTACAGTCCGCAAAGCGCCATTATGCCTTCGGTCGAACAGATGATCCGGTCATATTCGCCCTCAATAAACAGATTGTGAAGCTCAACAAAATTGGGAATGCTGAAAATCCGGTCGCCACAGGCAGGCAAGGAAAATTCGCCGATTGGCTTCAGGACAACCAGGTGTTCGTCGGCCCGGATTTTGTTGCTGCATACCATTATGTCGATAGGCAAATTCCGCGTCTTTATGTGCCTGTGCATTTCCTGCAAAAACATCGACACGCCGTTCCGGTCGCAAAACGTATCTGTGAGCCACAAAACTCGTCCGGGCTGTTCGAACTTGCCGAGTTGCCCGGAAAAACGCCGCAGGAACGGACGTGCGTTGAACAAAGATTTTGCCGCAGTGAAATGTGCGGCAAGGATGAACAGCGAAGCAAAGAACGGGAACGACAGTCCGTCGAGAAACGCGGACAGGTTAACAGGTTTTTTTTCTTTTCCTCCGTCAAGATACGAGCGTATGAAAGAGGGGAGTTCCAGTTCGGAGATAATTGCTTCGAGCGATTGGGCGTTCCTGTTTTCCGCCGTTTTCCTTTTCTTCAGTTTTTCCGAGATGCGTTCGGAGAGTATTTTGTTCAGTTCGCTGTTGATCGAAAGTATGGAATTGTAATACTTGCCGACAAAGTTGTTTTCTGCGCTTTTACGTTCGTTTGCCATATTTGCCGCAAGGTCGAATACGGGTTTGTATGCCGGGGAAAGAAAAAATCGTTTCAGGGAAGAAGGGGATTTGCCCATCAGACAATCGTAGAAAAGTCTGATGAACGACATGGTCACCTTGTGGTTCCGGACTTCTCCGAAGACGTTGGAGGCCAGAAGCGAGATGATCTTGTCGGATATTTCCCCCTGATGGAGCAAAAGCCTTACTAATCCGGGGTCTTTATAATTCAGGGCAATCTGGCAGACATAGTTCAAAAATGCGATGGTCAGTTTTTCGGCATTTTGATGCGATCCGTACGGTGCAATATCGCCTTTCCGGATGGCTTCGAGCGCCAGTGCAGACGAGGATTCCGTCCGCAACCTTTCTTTCAGGCCGGGCACATACAGGTACGAACCCGTCAAGCCTGCAAATATGCCCATGTGGCTGTCCGATCCTCCCGTCAATACTTTCCTGTATGGGTCGGCGCAATATTCCGAAAGATTTATCCCGTATTTTCGGGCATAACCGTTTATTGTATCTTCGGTTACGCTGCCGATCCATTCTTTTACCAGCATGTTTTGCCAGGTGTCGCGCTGACCGTTCAATGTTTCGAAACGCTCAAAGAGCAGGAGCATTTTATTGAAGAAGTCCTGAGGGATTGTTTTCTTTACCGAATAATGATAAAGGGGGTGCGCCCAGATGACGGGAATATCATATTGGCGGGCATAATGCAGGAAAGCATACAGGTTTTTCCTTGATTTTTCGAGTCTAACTTCCTGTTCGGGCGTAAATCCGTAAGCCAGGACGTGAATCCCGATCTCGAAATCGGGCGCAAAGCAACTGAACTCTGCGGCCGTAAGCACATCAAAGCCTTTATCCTGCAAGGCATAGCACGAGCGGGCATTGTTATGGTTTGTCACCGTAAAAGCATTACAGCGGTTGATTTTCAGTTCTTCCATAAGCCGCTCGCCCGGCAGCCATGTTTCGGGAACACGCAAAATCCTTCCGATCAGTTCGTCGGGCACATCGCTGTTGCAGTCGTGGCAGTGGAGGTCTATCTTTAATGTATCTTCCCGGTCGAACCTGTTTTTCTGTCCGGCAAGGTATTTGGCTAATTCGTCTTTTAACGCCTTCTGAAAATGTTTGTCAGGCATAAATTGTTTATCCTTTTGTTTCTTAAGAAGACAGTCACGGATCAAGCGGATCGCGTCCGGGATTTATTTGTAAAGCTGTTATTTGCGGATAAAATTCAATAAACTGTTCGTTTATCCTTTTCCCCAGTTCATACGGTTTTATTCCCATTTCATTCAGGCAACGTTCGGCAAAAGCGGGAGCGGCAACCGAAGATATATGATTTTCCGAAGATGAAATCAGGGCGCATTTATCCATCGGAATACCTTGTCTGAACATGATTCGCACAGTATTTCTTACATTGGTAGTGGTATGGCGTGCATGTGGTTCCATAATAATGGCATATTCGGGAATCCCGCATTCATCCATCAGGTATTTTTTCATGAAAAAAGCCTCGCTGTTAAGCGTTTTATACGGATGAACCCTTCCTCCGGAAACGACAATAAACGGCGCCGTACCCTGCTGATATTTCAATGCAACCATTTTCAGGCGCGGCTTGATTTCCCTGTTCAGGGTAGAAACATATTCATTCGGGCCTGCGCCAAGCAACAGAATGATCGAATAAGGATACTTATCCCAGTCGATCGTATGGATATGTTCATAAGCTTTTTTATTTACTGTTTCGGACATCGGCTCAAAATCGACCGCTTCATTTCTCTCATTTATATTAAGAAACAGCAATGCGGCCTGCAGGGAAATTACGTAAAACGAGTCGTTGCCTTTCAACAATTCCAATAAGTACCTCCGGCTCTCCATCAGCATATTCCGGTGTCCGGGACTTTCACGCACAAAACTGATTGAATCAATAAGCGGATAATAAGGTTTTTGCCCTTCACCATAAATATCGATTACATGATTAATTCCCCTGACGTCCTGTTCCCAGGCTTTTACTAATAAATCGTCCCCGTCCCGGTCTCTGTAATTGTAATAACATCCCGATGGTATCAAATGAGATGAAACAATCTTGCCTAATGCATTATCCGAACGGTATAATGCTTTCAACCTGTTGCCCACTATCGTTATTTCATTTTCCGTAAAACGTAACGAATTTACTATTTCCAAACTGTTTTCCGCCATCTGCAAATCGTTGTATTTCCTGAGCGCTACCGCCGAAAGGGCTTCATCTTTCCGAATCATTACTTTTATTTCATTGAAATATCCGATCAACGAGAGGAGGTAAAAATTTTTGGATTCAATTTTCCGGGGGCAGATAATTTTATAACCGGCGTCGGCTTGGGCCGACAGCGTTTCCGAAGCCGGCAGGAGTGCACATGCGAGGATTGCGCATTGTAATATATGCGCAATCTCTGTCCGTCCGAATATTCTAACGATTCCTGTTTTTTTCATCTTCAACAATTTACAAAGACAACTTTAATCATAACCTTCATTCTGGTACATGCCTTCCGGATTCAGTTTCCATTCGTCGAAAGGTATGGGGTAGTAGAGGTCTTTTTTTCCAAAGTTCATCGGGTTGGAAATGCCGAAGTCCGTCCTCGTCTTATTGTGGAAAAACGTTTCCAGTTCCGTAACGGTAAAGCAGCGTAACAAATCGTACCAGCGATGGTTTTCAAAAGCCAGCTCGACCCGTCTTTCATGCAATATGGCCAATTTCAAAGTAGGATACTTTGATTTATATCCGGCGTTATTCTGCATCTCCTGATAGCCGGGCAGGTGGGCGCGTTCGCG
This sequence comes from Tannerella sp., assembly GCA_031257565.1. Lineage (GTDB taxonomy): Bacteria > Bacteroidota > Bacteroidia > Bacteroidales > Tannerellaceae > Tannerella. The sequence goes on from JAIROL010000203.1 coordinate 13,498, forward strand.
AACCTGATTGAGTAAGCCGATGGCTGCCGTTTCTTCTCCGAGCTGCATGTGGGTTTCCGCCAGCAACAGCATGACGTCGGCGTATCGCATCAGTATCCAGTCGTTACCGCCATATCCCAATGTGCCGGCTCCGGCGCTGGCGTCCCTGAACTTGGCAATATAATAACTGTTTGAATAATCCGAATATTGGACAGACCATTCTTTACGTATATCGCCCTCCTCATATTCTTTTATCAAGTCGGACGGAAGAAAGACCGATCCTGTCGAGGCATACTGGGAAAGAAGTCTTGAGTCGCGAGGCTGGTTTCCACGCGCTTTGCTTGAATTGTAATCCTTGTCGCCGCGGATATACGCAATTTGGAAAATCAACTCCGGGCAAACGCCTTTCTTATCTACGTCAAAGACGTCTTCGTATGGCACCTCTTTCAAGTCGCCGAACGTACGCATGTTGTAAGCGTCGGTCAGGTATTTTTTCGCTTGTTCGAGGTTGCTTTGGCGTTGGCCGTCATTCAATGTTGCGGCCATTGTAAGATACGCCTGTCCCAGCAAGGCGTTGATTGCCGCTTTACATGTACGACCTTTCCCGGAGGCCGGTTGGAAGTCGGGGAGGCTTCCCGCGTCGAGCGATTCGACAAGGTCTTTGACGATTTGTTTATATACTGTTTCCTGTTTTTCGCGGAAGGTATGTTCCGCGACCTCCTCCGGCGAAGTCAAATGAGTGGTATTCAACGGGACGTCTCCCCATTTCCTGACAACGTGAAAATAAACCAGCGCCCGCAGGAACCTGGCTTCTGCCTTGTATTGTTTATACAGGTTTTCGTCGGCGAATTTTACGTCGTCGATATAGGTAAGTACAAAATTGGCATTGGCAATGGCGGCGAACATCCTTGTCCAGTGTGTTTTCAGGAACGTATTAGCAGGCAGGAGGGAAAAATCGCCAAACTGGAAAGGTTCTCCTGCGTTCGACTGGTTGTTCTGCGTACTGATGTTGTCCGACCGTTCTTCGGTGTAAGCTGTGCTGCCTTCGCCCAGACAATAATTGTCGCGTATGGAACGATATATTCCGTTGATAGCCCGCAATACGTCGTTTTCGTTCCGGAAATATTCCGAAGCCGTGATTTTATTCGGATTTTCCCGGTCTAAAAAATCACTGCATGAACCGAAAAATAATCCTGCGGATACAAATAATACGGGGATGATATTTTTGATTTTCATATAGAAACCTGATTAAAATGATTGAATTAAAATGATAATTGAACTCCTGCCTGAAATGCTTGCATCAAAGGATATTTACCGTAATCGACGCCGGGCGTCAGGTTATTTCCGTCGTTATAGTCTACTTCCGGATTGTAGCCCTTGTATTTGGTAATTGTAAAGGCATTATCAACGGCCAAATAGAGCCTTAGCGAAGAAATATTGCTGTGCGTAGCTTTTGCTATGCCCGGCAATGCATATCCCAGCGTCAGGTTGGTACACCGGAGGAAAGAACCATCCTGCAAATAAAAGGAGGACAAGCGCGTACTGTTACTTTGCGTACCGCCACGCGAGGCGCGGTATACGGATCCGTTACCCGGATTTTCTTCATTCCGGTAGCGTTGTGCCACGTCTTTATAGTTGTTGCCCGATCCTTCCATGTTATATATGTAATAATCCTGTCCGTCAAGTACCATATTCCCTTTCGATCCGTTGAAAGAAGCTGAAATATCGAAAGCCTTGTAATTACCGGTCAGATTGAGTGCATAGATAAAGTCCGGATGAGGAGAGCCAATGATCTCTTTATCATCGTCCGTAACGACTCCGTCGCCATCCGTGTCGCAGAAATACAAGTCGCCGGGCATCAGTTTTGCGGTCTGGGCTACCGACCGGGGCGGCCCCTTGATTTTGTATCCGTCGGTGAACTTCCGGGTCGAAGAATCGTAATGCAGGTCGTCTTCGGCCAAGTTGGCCATATCCGATTCCCTTACCATACCGGCCACTTTAAAACCATAAAACATTCCGACAGGATCGCCCGCCCTGGTAATATGCGTCATATAGGAACGCTCCGCGCCATTGGTCAAAATAGCGCTTGCCTGACCCAGATCAAGTACTTTGTTGCGATTAACACCGATATTTCCGCTTAATTTGAGAGAGAAATCTTTGGCGTTAACGATCCAGCCGTCGGCCTGAATATCCACGCCGCGATTACGGATTTTTGAGTTCGGCAGATTGGTGAGATAGCCGGAGCTGCCGGAAATAGCAGATATGGATTGATTAAACAGCAGGTTAAATGTATGGCTGTTGTAGTAGTTGGCAATCAGAGAAAGGCGTCCGTTGAGGAGTGTGAGGTCGAATCCGGCATTGAATTGTGAAGTAGATTCCCATCCCAGTCCCCGGTCCTTAAAGCCTTCCGGATACATGGCCGTCATCACGCTGCTGCTTCCGTTCGGCGCTCCGACAGGAGAACTCATCACCTGCGTATGATTATAGTTTCCGATGCCGTTGTTGCCGCTTAATCCCCAGCTGGCACGCAATTTAAGCGAAGACGATGCGCCCAAAAAGGCGGGATAAAAATCTTCTTCGGAGACGGTCCATCCTCCTGATACCGAAGGAAAATAACCCCAGCGGTTCAATGGCCCGAAAAGCGACGAGCCGTCGCCACGGAAAGAAGCCGACAGAAAATAACGGTTTCGATAATTGTAATGCAATTGGGCGAAACCGGACGCCATTGTCCAGACAGACTTGCGTGTGTTACTCGTAAGGGTTATATCACTCGCATTCGCCCCGTGGCCGGTGATTTCAATAATGTGATCATCCTGATAGCCCGTTCCTTTCGCTTCCAATACGTCTAATTTGTTCTCCTGGACGGAAGCGCCTGCAACGCTTTGTATCGTGTGTTCACCGAATTGCCTGTTGTAGTTTAACGTAAACTCGCCTAAATAATCCGTTATGCCATACGTTCGCGCCACCGAATTGGCAGCAGCCTGCGCCTGGGGCGAATAGGGAGGATTCACGCCGCTTGTCAGGCTTGTCGGGCGATAGAAATCATACTTCTCATTGTAGGTGTACATACCCAGATTCGCCTTGGCTATAAAGTTGTCTAACAGTTCATACGTTCCGAACACATTGTAAGCGCTGCGTGTCCCGAAACGGCGTATAATCGTCTCCGTAGCCATCGCCACGGGATTGTCGATATCATTCTGGAAAGCAAACTCGTTTGCAAATGAAGCCATTTCGTATTTCGAGAGCGAGCCGTCTTCGTTGTAGCATTTGAAAATGGGAAGGTATACCAGCGCCGCCAGTACAGGTCCCTGGTGGAACCGTCCTTCCTGTACTTCCCGGTTGTTGGTGGTCGTCAGGGCTAAATTCGCGCCGGCCTTGAAACGTTTGCTTATATCTATGTCGATATTACTGCGAAGGTTGAGGCGGTCTTGCTTCGTAGACTTTATAATGCCTTCCATATTCTGCCAGGAACCGCTGATATTGTAACGTACGGTCTCCCGCCCGCCTGTGATATTCAGATGAACGCGGTCGCCCGACGCAGTTTGATAGAGTTCGTCCTGCCAGTCGGTGTCATACTGCATTTTCTTCACGGTTTGCGTTTCGAAATCATACATCCAGTCGGGAATATTGGCCGCGCTGCTGTTGTTCCCAATCTTTTGCGTACGCTGGGCGTTCGTATCGCCTTTATAGGAGTCATCCCATGTTTTGCCGGCATTGACGAGCAAGTCGCGGTAGGCGTTGTTATGCCCGTCAACAAACAATTCCGCAAATTCCTGCGCATTGAGCATGGCCACTTTCTTGCTCAGCCGGCCAATCGTATGCTGGTAATCGACCTCTACCCTGGCCCTGTCATGCTTTCCCCGCTTAGTGGTTATCATAACTACGCCTCCGGATGCACGTGAGCCGTAAATGGCTGCCGACGCCGCATCTTTAAGGATTTCTATGGATTCGATATCTTCCGGGCTAAGGAACATATCCGCATTCGACGGATAGCCGTCTATCACGTAGAGCGGGTCGGACGAGGCGTTGACCGAAACGGTACCCCTTACACGGATTTTCGTACTTTTGTAGGGCGCTCCGCTTACCTGCGAAATTTGTACGCCGGCTACTTTTCCAACCAGCGACTGTCCCATCGAAGGCGCAGTCAGGTTTAATTCCCTGTTTTTCACGCTTGATACGGCCCCGGTAAGGTGTGATTTGCGAATCGTTTGATACCCAACCACCACAACCTCGTCAAGCGCCTGCCTGTCCTCGTCCAAAACAATATTCAATACCTGCTCGCTGCCGACGGTAACCGTTTTTACCGCATAGCCGACGTACGAAAATTGCAACGTATTGCCCGGATTCGCCCGGATGTTAAACTTCCCGTCGACGTCGGTAACCGTCCCTGCAACAGTTCCTCTTACGGCAATGCTTACGCCGATTAGAGGTTCGCCGTTAGCGTCCGTTACGGTTCCGGATATACTTACCGGTTGCTGTTGCGCCGACGGCTCTTCATGTACGACGACGCCATTCGCTGCGGCCGGTTGCTGTTGCGCCGACGGCTCTTCATGTACGCCGACGCCGTTAGCTGCGGCCATATTCGCCGGTCCTAACAGCAGGCAAATTGTCAAGATGTGTTTTAACCTGTTTTTTACTTTCATCATAAAATTTCCTTTTTTGATTATTATACTGTTAAATATAAGTTCGTATACATTAAAAAAAACACTGAATTTAAACAGTATCCCCTCCTGAATATACGTCTGTTTTCAAGCAACAAAAGTAGGCGGAGGATATTACAGAGTTGTTGCTAATATAAAAAGTTTTTGTTTAGATTTCCAGAGCCGCATTTCTGCTTCGGGGCTTGACGACGGGGAGGGAATTGTCAAGCATGAAACCCTGATAAAATAAAGGGGCGAACCTTGCGGCACGCCCCTTCATTTTTTCCGTCACCGGAAATTATCATTTAACCATTATCTTATAACTGCGTCCTTCTACCACGACGGCATAAATGCCGGCCTCCGGCAGTTGCGTGACGACCGTTTCGCCGGCCGTGCAGGAGACGATTTTCACCAGTATACCGGATATATTATATACGTATGCCCGGGCGGTGGTCGACGGCGCGGCGATATACAGCTTCATGCCGTAGCTCCATACCCGCGGGGCGGCGGACGGCTGTGCGTTGCCCGTGCCGTTGTCAGATGTCTTGCATCTGCAATTACATGTCGCTTATTATCAATAGAATTGATGTCAATATATCTGAACATTTCTCCTATCGGTTTCCTGTTTTCTATTGGATTAAGGCGCTCATAACCATATGCCCACACCCAACTCTCCGGCAGTTCAAAGGGCAAGCTCCGATAATAAGATGTATGTAATCTGAAAAATGCTTAGATTTTTAATCTCCTCACTGGTTGATTCTATCCAAAATCCCCCTTAACTCCCATAGCCGTCAGGTTAAGAAGAAAAAGGCTATGATAGAGCTTTTTAGTAGTAGTTTTTCCATAATGATGGAATCTCCGAGATATGAGGATTAGAACCAAAAGGCTTCATTATTTTTGTATGAAAAGATTCTTGACGTCGGATTATCTTTATAGATGACCCTGAGTAGTCCGTTTTTTGGCGCATTTTCAAATATCAGGTGTTTGTTCGAACCATTTACTTCGCTTACGAGTTGCCATCCGTTTTCCCAATAAAATAGCTGAACAAATCTATTCTGTTGCTATATTGTGATGACGAAGACAAAAAAGAGACAAAAGCGCAGGAAATTTTCCCTCATTTGGGGCAGTACGGGAAAATTCTCTGTACAAATATTTTTTTCTGTCGGAACATTGCTGTATCTTTGCTTCAAATTGTAAAACAGGGCAAATGACATGCAGAAAGTTAAAGGGCAGGGCGACTGAAAACAGTTGAATTTGAAAGAATGACAGAAAAGCGATGCGGAATATATTTTTGACATACGGTTTTATGATACTTTTCGCGGGTGGATTGTTCGTTGGCTGTAAAAAGAACAAACGGATGGACGATGCCCGGAAGATCGTATCGGAGTGGACGGGAAAGCTGATCCGGTTTCCGGACGGTATTCCCTGTGTCGCAACAGGGGAGAAGGCAGACTGTGTTCCACTGTCAGCCCCGTCGTATAAGATACTGATGTACGTGGATTCGGTCGGATGTATCAGTTGCAAGTTGCAATTGCCGTACTGGAATACGGTTCTTGCCGAAGTTGATTCCCTGTATCCCGGAAAAGTCGATTTCCTGTTTTTCTTTCAGCCGAAAGATGAACGTGAACTGATCCGGCTGTTAAAACGGGACGATTTCCGTCATCCGGTTTTCCTTGACCGGGAAAATCGGTTGGACAGGATGAATCATTTTCCATCCCCGATGGAATACCGGTGTTTTCTGCTGGACAGGGAGAACCGGGTGGCGCTGATTGGCAATCCGGCGCTGAATCCGAAAGTGTGGGATTTATACAGGCGACAGATCAGCGGAGAGGAAACGCAACGGGAAGCGAAAACGAAATTTGTACTTGCTGCAAAAGGGCTTTATATAGGATATGTATGCTTACCAGTATATCCATTTCTATCTAATTAAGAAAGTTATGAAATTACATAGTTTAACTTTTGCATTATCTGCTTTGATATTCATATCATGTAAAGATCAAGGAAATGTGGTAAACAAAATGAAAGATAAATACAAAAATAATTACGTATTTGTTCACACTGGTATTAAAGAATTTGTCTTAGATGACGAAACATCCTATCTATTAACATATATACAGCATATAGATAAAGATACCGGACCTTCCGTTTTATTTGTAAATGAATTTAATAATTCGGTCTACTTCTATGATTATGAAACGACGAATTTCATAAGAAAAATAGACTATGATAAGGAAGGCAGTAATGGTGTACACAACATACAAGGGATTCTATATTTGAATGAAGACAGTATTTTTGTATACTCATACAATATTCATACTTTATTTTTAACCAATTCTAAATCGAAAGTTTTGAACAAGTACAAAATATATGAGATTCCGGATGACATAAGCATTATATATCCGGCATCATATGTACAAACGGGAACCCCAATAAAGAGATTTGGAAAAAAAATTGTTTTATTTGGTTTTGTTTCGGGTGAAACAAGTCATGAGACTCTTGACAATCGACCTACTTGTACCATGGTTGACTTGGAAAACAATTCAATTTCTTACTTGATTAACTATCCGGAACAATATTCACAATTCAATTGGGGAGGAGGGTTTGTATATCGATTACCGTATTATGATGTGGATGATACTTCTATAATTGTGAGTTTCCCTGCCGACCATAATGTTATAAAATACTCTCTTGAAGGAAGTCAAAATAAATTTTATGCAGGAAGTTCTTCTATTTCTAAAATAAGCTCGTTTCCTCAGGATAAGGACATGCCCATAGATTCAGATAAAGAGTGGAATTGGTACATGGAGAATCCATCTTATCAAAATGTATTGTACGATAAATATCAAAATCTGTATTACAGGATAGCGCGATTACCGGTAAAAGATTATGAACCCACTGCAATAGGAAATAAAAAAACGATCGTTATTATTGCTTTGGATTCACAATTAAATTATCTGGGAGAGGCGACCCTTCCCGATCATATACAATGGCAATCAACTAATTGTTTTGTTTCCAAAGACGGCTTTAATATACAAGTGATAACAGATGATGAAGACAAACTCACTTTTCATCAATATAAATTTAAAGAAAATGAAAACTAAACGATTATTGTTTATTGTGATTGGCGTTTTGATGATGCTTTTCCCACATTGTACACATATTACGACATATAACAGAGAAATTACTAAAAAAATCGAAGTTTTATTGAAAAATGACGCCTGGAATTATGAATCTGTAGTCATAATTCCAGGATCAGGTTGTACCGGTTGCATCTCAGTTGCAGAGAAATTTTTTCTTGACAACGTGTCGAATGAAAAAATAAAATTTATTTTAACAAAAAACGCATCTCAAAAAGGATTAGTATTAAGGCTCCATGAAGAAAATTTAAAAAGGGAAAATGTATTAATTGATGTTGATAACAATTTTTATTTGATTGGCTATGAGGAGAAAATTTATCCTGTAATTGTATTTATTGAGAAGAAAAAAGTTATACAAATCCGGCGACTTTCTTCATAAAATGAATTAAGGACGCCCCCAGTTCGGACAAGGTTCAACCTCGTTCGTTCTATTCCTACAGGCTCTGCCTGCGTTTATTCCCCGTCATTAATAGCGTGCAGTCTGTTGCCGGACGATTTGATAGTCGGCAAGGCGGCGTTTATCCGGCGGTCGGTCGACATGCGAACCAAAAAGTTTAGATGGGACAGGTTTTTAAAGAAAATTCAATAAACATGATACACAGTAAAAACGAACCGGCAAGCCGGAATGAGCACAGGCCGACACGGGGCAAACGGTATGCAGGCTATTTTTTGTCCCTGATTTCTAATTTTTCATACCTGTTCGTGTTGGCAACGGTTTTTGTCGTCCGTCCGGAACTGGGGAACGGCGTGGCGTCCGGGAAATATTTTTGGTTTTACCTTTCGATGGGACTGATTGCCGTCATTTTGGTCATAGACCACTGGGGACGCAAACAGGCGGTACGGATCAAACCGATAGACGTCATGATACTGCTCTACGGGACGAGTGCGCTTTCGGTCAGTTACTTTCTCCATTCCTCCGAAGCGGTTACGAAACATATCCTGCTCATACTGGTTATCCTGCTGTATTTTTATTTCAGGCTATTCCTGAGCGCCTCGAAATCGAACGGGCGCCTGCCCGTACTGTTTTTCCTCGTGACGGGTTTGGTAGAAGCGTTCTGGGGACTGCGGCAACTGTACGGCCTCGAACATTCGCAACATCACCTGTTCCGGCTGACAGGTTCTTTTTTCAATCCGGGGCCGTATGCCTGTTACCTGTCCGTCGTTATGCCGGCAGCGTTCGGGTATCTATTGCGCGACCGGGGGTGTACGAAAGTGCGATTCAAACTGCGTTACTGGCCTGTGTATCTGCGTTGGGGAACAGCGTTGCTGACATGCGTTGGAATTGTACTGGTACTGCCGGCGGCCATGAGCCGGGCGTCGTGGCTGGCAGCCGGCGGCGGCTGCGCATTCGTCGCGTACTTTTATTGGAAGCATAAAGGCTTCCGGAAACTTGGTAAAATTGCCGGATACAGCCGGTGGATACTTACCGTCATGCTGGCGCTCTGTGTGCTGGGCGGTATCGGGATGTACCGCCTGAAAAAGGATTCGGCGGACGGGCGGGCGCTGACCTGGAAAATCGCCCTGCAAACGGCCATCCATCATCCTTTTGGCGTGGGCATCGGATACTTTTCAGGCAGCTACGGCCACGAACAGGCGGCCTACTTTGCATCCGGCAAAGGCACGGAACAGGAACAGCATGTAGCGGGCAATCCCGAATACGGCTTCAATGAATACCTGCAAATCGCCGTGGAACAGGGTGTGATTCCGCTGACCCTGTTTCTGGGGATCATGATATACAACGTGTATGCTGGCATCCGTCGGCGACGTATCGCGGCGACGGCGTCGCTTGTGGCGCTACTGATTGCGGCGACAGCCTCGTATCCGTTCAGCGTGTTGCCGTTCCTGACCGTGACGGCCTTTCTGTCGGCCCGGATTCATTCGGAGACAAGTGACCGTAAAAAAAGGAGTGAATCCGACAGTAAATTCTCCCTGTTTCAAACCTGCAAATTCCCGTACTCGCTTATTCTTCCGGGTATATTCTTGCTCATTGTAGCAGGATGTCTGTACAATCGCTATCCGACATATCCGGCATACAGGCAGTGGGGACGGTCGAAAGCGCTGTATCACGCCGGAGCATACGGGAGCGGCGTCGAAGCGTATGCGCCTCTTTATCCGCTGCTGGCCGACCAACTGGATTTCCTGTTTGAATATGCGCAGTGTCTGTCGAAGTCGGGACGGTATGCGGAAAGCAATGCGGTACTGGAAAAGGCGGTCAAAATACGGTGCGACCCGATGCTGTATAACGTAATGGGACGAAACTGTCAGTCGCTGAGGCGGTATGCGGAAGCGGAAGCCTGTTTCCTAAAGGCGGCGCATATCGTGCCCGTCCGTATCTATCCGTGGTATCTGCTGGCCAACCTCTACGTGGAAACGGGCGAAATGGAGAAAGCGCGCGCAACAGCCCGCATCGTACTGACCAAAGAACCGAAAGTGCAGTCGACAGCCGTCAGGGAGATGCGGGAGAAAATGAAGGAGATCACAAGGGATTAGAAAGTTCAAAACATGCGGATTATGAACGAAAAAATTAACATTGGCGCTAATCAGGAAAACTGTGAAATAACAACAGATGAGCGTCAAATGCTTTGCCGAAAAACCGGGCAAAGACAGGAGTACGGTTTATAATATTTTTAAGCAGACAAGTATAGATCCGGATACTCTTGTGAAAATCTCAAAGATTCTTGATTACATTTTTTTCTTCTATTTTGTGATGACGAAGACAAAAGCGCAGGAAATTTTCCCTCATTTGGGGCAGTACGGGAAAATTCTCTGTACAAATATTTTTTTCTGTCGGAACATTGCTGTATCTTTGTTTCAAATTATATGAACCTCAAAATATATTTAATCCTGCTTGAAGCGCTATTGATATGCAGTTGTAGAAATGCCCAACCTCTGTCCGATACGGTCGGGCATATCATTGTTGAAATAGCAAATGCCGAAAAGACATCTTTTCTCTCCCTTATGGACGAAATAGAAATCATCCCGCTGGAGACCGTCGATGCAAGTGTTTTCGGGAGAGTGCATACCCTGCGGACGGACAGCCGCCATATCTTTATTGCGGATGACCAAACCGGCAGCGTGCTGATTTTCGATGCCGCCGGGAAATATGTACATTCGATTTCAAGCATCGGGAACGGGCCTCACGAATATTTGAGAATTGACGACATGGGGATTCATCCCGAAACCGGCCATATTGTAATTTTCGATGCCATGCAACGTAAACTGCTTGAATACACGGAAACCGGCCAGTGTGCAGCTCAAAACAAACTGCCGTTTGACGGCGTTTTCCTGAAATTTTCCCGGCTGAACAACTCCAGACTCGTTTTTGACCGGACAATGCCCCATACCGATAAGGCGCTGCAATATTCCGTTTTTATTTTCAACGAAGATTTCCGGTGCATTGCGAAATTATTTCCGTATGACACGCCGCTGTCTTTCTCCGTGTCCCCCCGCCAGCCTTTTCAAATCATGCACAGTCAGCTGTTTTATTTGCCCATGTTCAGTCAAACGGTATACAGAATAGGTGAGGATGCGGAATGTATGCCCGTATATACGTATGATTTCGGGAAACATAACATGGACAGGGCGTATTTTGCGTCATACCGTTTTGAGGATCCGATAAAACTGACGAACGATTTGAAGAACGGTCAGAGCATTTATTTTTTCAATGTATCTATGTCAGACAGCCAGTTGTTTGCCGACTTCAAATACGGGGAACTCTCCTGCTTCCACATCTATGACCTTGAGCATAAATCGCAAAAACTTTTTTGCGATGCGTATTTGGACGACTGCGGCTCCACACTTGTTCCGCTTACCTCGTCCGGCGACAAATTCGTTTCGCTGGTCACATCCGAACAATTGAATGATATCATACGCATGGACAGCAGATTTGACTCATATAAACCCGACGAGTATGATAATCCGGCTTTAATCAAATATAAATTTAAAACTTTACCCGAATGAAACTTTTTTACCTGATCCTGCTCCTGTGGCTCGGCGATCCGCATACACCACCTTCCGACTGCGAGAAGTTTGCCGAAAAGTATATTAAACCGCTTTCCATCGACGGATATGTGAAACGGAAGACGGAAGACCCGAATTATTATCATATTGATATTGCCGGTCAGGGCAGAATCCTGACATTAAAGATTATGAAAAATAAGATAGGTAAAGAACTGTATTCCTTTATCGGAGATTCCACGCTGATAGTCAAAAAGCAGGATGAACTGTATATAAGGGTAATTGATTTTCACAGTAACCGTATCAATGTTCGACACTTTGAGACCCTGTGTGAGTAAGGTTTCAGAAAAACAGATTTTAATCGGATAGTGGTGGAAAATAATTAATATGCAAGCTATAAAAAAAATTCGGTTAGGCTTTTTCGTATTACTTTTGTTTGCGTGTAAACAGGAAAACAAAACAAGTACAGATAATATTGTAATGCTTACACTGACGGAAAAAAGTTTTGTAGAACGGGTAAACACATCTCAATTTTTTACCTCTGTGAAGTGTATCCCGTTATCTACCGACGATGAATCGCTTATTGGCGAGATTTCCAAGGTTGTCCATCATGAAAATTATATATATGTCTCCGACAGGTTTGCCCTGTACCGGTTTACGGAGGATGGACTGTTTTCCGGCAAGATCGATAAACGGGGTAATGGCCCTGATGAATATTTGTATATCTCGGATTTTGAAATAGAATCGACAGATAAAGTGTGGATTCTATGCCGGAGCAGTCAAACGCTCAACCAATATTCATGGAGTGAGGCTTTGAATAAGAAAATCAAGTTTAATTTCCGGGCGGCTAAAATGCATTTGATTTCATCCGGGAAAATGTGTCTGTATATTGGAAATGAACGGGATGAAAATAATCGGCATCAAGTAAAAGTAATAGATTTAAATACTGAAAACGTCTTGAATAATTTTCCGGAAATTGACGGAAAGAAAGCCAAGTATCTGCATGTTAATTCTCCATTCCATTTCTGCAAGAAAGAAGACGGTTTGTGTTATTTTTACAATATATTTGATGATTACATCTATTCCCTGTCTGAAGAACGGATAACGAAACTTTTTCAGATGAATATCCTTGGCAAAAATATTCCGGCATCCTTTTATGATGTTGAATATGCGGACGTCAGTTATTTTTTCCAGGCTTTATTTTTAAATAATTACGCTTATGGAACTGTCTTGTTTTTGGAAAGCGAGACAATGTATTTGTATTCATATTACTATAAAAAACAATGTCACGTCGCGCTTATTTCAAAAGAAACAAATAAATCGGTTGCTGATTTTACCACCTTGACGGAAGATATAGCGGAACTGTCCACAGGGGAAAATATTATCGGAGAATCCGACGCCGAATATCAATGTTTCCTGTTCGACAGAGACAGCAAGGTCATAATCGTTGTCAATCTGACGTTGTCGAGTAGGCCGGCGCATTTCAGCGCCGGCC
>JAIROL010000285.1 GCA_031257565.1 Tannerella sp.
TTCTTTATTCTATTTCAATATTTGCTAATATATCTAATTATGAGATTGTTATATAAATATAAAACGTTAATTATTTATAAATATGATTCAGTTATTTGGAATACAACATAGAAGACAGTGCAAGCCGAGAGAAATGCAAAACAAATTTATTTGTTTTCATTGCCGAGGCGCCGCCTATCTTCATTTTCTTGAATAAAGATATTTGTTTTTACACTCGTGCAAATAAAATATGTCAGCCATATTTTGTGCGTTTATTTTAAAATAATTACTTTTACAACCAAATTCCGGCAACGGGCGACGTCTTTTGGGCCGATGTGCCGTATTTATGATAAAGTCTATTTAACTATATATTAGAATGAAAAGAGATCATGTAATTTTTGAGATCATTGAGCGTGAATATCAACGCCAATTGAAAGGTATTGAATTGATTGCTTCCGAGAACTTTGTAAGTGATCAGGTATTGAAGGCAATGGGAAGTTGCCTGACTAATAAATATGCCGAAGGTTATCCGGGGAAACGTTATTATGGAGGATGTGAAGTAGTTGACGAAAGCGAAAATCTGGCAATTGAGCGCCTTAAAAAATTATTTGATGCGGAATGGGTCAATGTACAACCACATTCCGGCGCACAGGCGAATGCTGCGGTTTTTCTTGCCGTGATGAATCCCGGCGATACGTTTCTCGGTCTTAATCTTGCTCATGGGGGGCATTTATCTCACGGTTCTCCGGTAAATAGTTCCGGCATATTGTATCGCGCTACGGAGTACAACGTAAAAGAAGACAGCGGACGCGTGGACTATGATCAGATGGAAGAAGTCGCGGTGCGCGAGAAACCCAGGCTAATCGTAGGAGGCGCTTCTGCATATTCCCGTGAATGGAATTATCGACGTATGCGTGAGATTGCTGATCGGGTTGGCGCTTTGCTTATGATCGATATGGCGCATCCGGCGGGATTGATTGCGGCGGGATTACTTGATAATCCGCTGAAATATGCTCATATAGTCACATCTACTACACATAAGACATTGCGCGGTCCTCGCGGGGGAGTTATACTTATAGGCAAAGATTTTGAGAACCCATGGGGAAAGAAAACGCCTAAAGGAGAGATTAAGATGATGTCTCAACTGCTTGATTCGGCAGTATTTCCGGGTATTCAGGGCGGTCCGCTGGAACATGTCATTGCAGCGAAAGCCGTATCTTTTGAGGAAGCCCTTCAGCCGGAATATAAAGATTACCAGACTCAGGTTCGGAAAAATGCCGCAGCGCTGGCGCTGGCGTTTATGGACAAGGGATATAAGATCATATCCGGGGGTACGGATAATCATAGCATGCTGATCGACCTGCGCGCCAAATTCCCGGAACTTACGGGTAAAATGGCGGAGAACATACTTGTAAAAGCAGATATTACCGTTAATAAAAATATGGTGCCGTTTGATAGCCGTTCACCGTTTCAGACGTCCGGTATCCGCGTCGGAACGCCGGCGATATCCACACGCGGCGCGAAAGAGTCTTTAATGGGCGAGGTTGTTGAAATGATAGATGCGGTTTTGTCGGATCCGGACTCGGAAGCTACCATAAGATCCATAAAGGAAAAAGTGAACTCTGTGATGAAAGATTATCCGCTGTTTGCCCGGTAATCCGAATAAGTTGTTATATAGATGCGCAAACCCGGGAACGGAACGGGTTTGCGCATTCCAAATTAATAATAAACAAATAATCGTATATGAAGAAACTGTTTTTTTTATTTAGCGCAATAATGATATATGTCTTTACTGCATGCGAGGATGGTACGGCAAATGCGCCGGGCAAAGAATATAATAAAGGAGTAAATATTATTCCCAAACCCCAGCGCCTTGTTCTGAATGAAGGCTTTTTTCGTCTGAATGAAAAAACCTGTTTTTATACTTCTACGCCTGAAGCAAAAACGGTTGCTTCTTTTTTTGTCGTTAAAATCAAAAATTCAACCGGTTACCCGGTCTGTATAAGCGATAATGAATCGGCAAAGAATACGATATCATTATTGATCGATACTTCTCTTGATGTTAATGATGAGGGATATACGCTGGATGTTACGCCATCGACTGTGATCGTTAAGGCAAAGACTCCGCAGGGTCTCTTTTATGGTATGCAGTCTTTTTTACAGTTGCTTCCGGCAGAAATAGAAAGCCCGAAACCTGTAGTGGACATATCGTGGAATGCGCCGTGTGTTGCAGTCAAGGATGAGCCGCGTTTCGGTTACCGTGGAATCATGTTGGATCCGTGCCGCCATTTTATGTCTGTTGAAGACGTAAAAAGAAATCTGGACGCTCTGTCCTTGTTCAAAATAAATCGTATGCACTGGCATCTGACAGATGATCAGGGCTGGCGTATTGAAATTAAGAAATATCCGAAACTGACAGAAATCGGGGCTATGCGTAGAGAAGGCGAAGGTTATGAATATGGCGGTTTTTATACTCAGGAGCAAATAAAAGAAGTGGTCGAATATGCAGCGGAACGTTTTATTACGGTTATTCCCGAGATCGAAATTCCCGGTCATGAGATGGCTGCGATTGCAGCTTATCCCGAGTTGTCGTGCAGAGAAGAAAAACTCAAGCCACGTATAATTTGGGGCGTTGAAGATATTGTACTATGCGCGGGAAAAGAAAATACTTTTGAGTTCTTTGAAAATGTGTTTAAGGAAGTAGTGGAACTTTTTCCTTATGAGTATATACATATCGGCGGCGACGAATGTCCCAAGACCGAATGGAAAAAATGCCCGTTGTGCCGGAAGCGTATCCATGAAGAAGGTTTAACGGCGAAAGACGGCCATACTGCGGAGGAACGCCTGCAGAGTTATTTTGTGCGGCGTATAGAAAAAGTATTGGCAAAGTACGGAAAGAAGATCATTGGTTGGGATGAGATTCTGGAAGGAGGACTGGCGCCGACAGCAACCGTTATGTCATGGCGCGGTGAAGAAGGAGGTATTGCAGCGGCTAATATGGGACATGAAGTCATTATGACTCCGAATCCGAATGGTATGTATATTGATCAGTATCAGGGTGATTATAAGATAGAACCTGTTGCGATCGGCGGTTATACATTACCTAAGAAGGTTTATGATTATAATCCTGTTCCCGATACTTTGGTAAAAGAAGGTAAGGCGCATTTTATAAAAGGCGTGCAATGTAATATCTGGTCTGAATATATGTATACAAACGAGATACGTGAATATCGTATTTATCCCCGTATACTGGCGCTCAGTGAAATTGCCTGGACAGAAGCGGATCATAAGGATTATGATGATTTTGAACGTCGTATAAATAACGCATATGTAAGATTGGACGGACATGGAATTAATTATCATATACCTCAGCCGGAGCAACCGAATGGTTCCTGCAATTTTGTCACTTTTACGGATAAGGCGGCATTGGAGTTTACAACTACCCGCCCGATTAAAGTTGTTTACACCACAGACGGTACAGAGCCGACGCCGGAGTCGGCTACGTATGTATCGCCAATAGAATATACGGAGTCCGGAACGCTGAAAATACGTTCGGTTCTTCCTTCCGGTAAGATGAGTCCTGTCCGCACGATTGCAGTAGAGAAGCAATCGCCGACGCCATCTAAAGAAGCGGTTTCCCCCAAAGCCGGATTAATGATGCAAGTAACAGATGGGGTTTATTTCGAGTCATCTTATCTGTCGGCGGTTAATGATTGGAAGATTGTTGAAATCAAAAATCTGCGCGAATTAACGAAATATGTAAAGGCGGATGAGTCCATGCGTGGAGTAAAACAATATGCCGCTATTGCTTCCGGTTATGTTGACATTCCGGAAGACGGCGTATATTACTTTTCATCGGATCTTGAGGAAGTCTGGATAGACGGTCGGATGCTTATCAGTAATAAAGGCGAAGTGAAGCGTTTCTCACGGAAAGACAGGAGTGTCGCATTATCAAAAGGGTTACACGAGTTAAAGGCTGTCTTTCTGGGACATATCATTGGCGGGTGGCCATCGAACTGGAATGACGGAAGTATAAAAATACGAAAGGCCGGCGCTGAAAAATTTGAAAAGATAAAATCGGAGCAATTGTTTCATGAATAATTATTTCCGGTATTATTGACGATAAATCCGTGGAAAATCAAGTAGCTTGGATTTTTCACGGATTTTTTATTATTATGCATTTTTTTCCGGATGGCGGCATATTACCGGACGACAGAGTAAAGCGGTTTTTTGGTAATAAAAACAAAAGTTTGATTTTGTTTTGTGTTGCGCTCAACTTGTACTATATTTGCACTTTCATAGAGGTATTCTGTTTATATGGAATTTATTATAATAATCGGATTGATTATATTAAACGGACTTTTATCTATGTCCGAGATCGCGTTGGTATCTTCTCGTAAAGCGAGGTTGGAGTCTCTGGCGAAGAAAGGAAAAAAATCTGCGCTGAAAGCCCTGGAACTCTCAAAAGAACCGGATCGTTTTCTTTCGACAATACAGATAGGTATTACATTGACAGGTATCCTTACCGGTTTATTTTCCGGGGAAGCATTTGCCGGAAGTCTTGCGGAAGTGTTGTCGAATATATCTTTTATGCAACCCTATGCCTATGCCGTCTCCAAACTTATTATAGTTGTTATTGTGACTTACTTTACGCTTGTGTTGGGAGAGCTTGTTCCTAAACGTATCGGACTGAGTTTTTCCGAGCAGGTAGCAATGATTTTTTCCAAACCGATGGATTTGTTGTCAAAGATTACTGCGCCGTTTGTATGGATATTATCTAAGAGTACAAAGACTGTTGTCGTCTTGATCGGATTAAATCATGCCGGTAAAAATAATAAAGTTACGGAGGAAGAGATAAAGGCGATTGTTCATGAAGGTTTTGAGGGAGGCGAGGTGCAGGAGGTGGAACATGATATTGTGGAACGCGTTTTTCATCTTGGCGATCGTACTGTCGGAAGCATCATGACGCATCGCAACGAGCTGGTGTGTATAGATATCTCTGATAGCGCTGATGTTATATGTGAAAAAGTAAAGACGAACCTGTATAACACATATCCTGTCATGGCTGAAAAATTAGATAATATACAGGGGGTTGTTTTTCTGAAGGATCTGTTCGGTTATATAGATTCTCCGGATTTTTCTCTTTCGAAAATAATTCGTCCGGCTCAGTTTATTCAGGAGAATATGAGCGTTTATAGGGCTTTGGATCAATTCCGCCAGGCGCGGACAAAGTATGGGGTCGTTACGGATGAGTTTGGCAGCGTGCAAGGTATTGTTACGTTTAAGGATTTTGTCGACGCCCTGGTGGGCGAAGTGAGTGAAATAGATGATGAACCGGAGATCATTATGCGCAAGGATGGAAGTGTTTTGGTTGATGGACAATGCTCTTTTTACAGTTTCCTGGAATATTTCGATATGGAAGATCTTTATGAAGAGAATGATTATAATACATTGAGCGGATTGATATTGGAAGTTCTCGAGCGTGTGCCTAAGACGGGCGACAGTTTTTCATGGATGGGTTTCGAATTTGAAATTGTTGATATGGATGGCGCTCGTATTGATAAAGTATTAGTACGGAAAAAATAAGAAAGTGAGACGGATATATGATAAAAGCGATTTTTTTAGATATAGACGGAACAATGGTAAGTTTTAATACCCATCGCGTACCTGATAATACGAAAAAGGCATTGCAGGAAGTACGTGATTGTGGTATTAAAGTTTTTGTCGCTACGGGACGACATAGTAGCGATATCAATAATCTTGAAGATTTGGAGTTTGATGGTTATATAACGTTGAACGGAGCTTATTGCAGGGTGGGCGATCAGGCAGTTTTTAAAAAGCATATTCCACATGAAGACGTAGAGGCCTTCGTTCGTTATGAAGAAGAAATAGAGCCCATTCCTTGTTTTTTTGTCGAAGCAGACCGGGTATCGGCTAATATGGTAAGCGAACAAATTACACGGATGATGGAGCTTGTACATTTTACGCCTCGCCCGATTGTTCCGTCACGTAAGTTTCTGGACAAAGAAGTTTTTCAGTTGACAGCCTTTTTTCCAATAGAGCGTGAACATGAGATCATGAAGTATCTGCCGGAATGTGTTGCCACGCGGTGGTATCCGACATTTGCAGATATTGTTGCTCGCGATGTGGATAAAAGTGTCGGTTTGGAAAAGATTAAAGAATATTTCGGCTTTAATCTTGATGAGATGATGGCGATTGGCGACGGAGGCAACGATATATCAATGATAAAACATGCCGGTATAGGCATAGCGATGGGTAATGCGAACGCAGAAGTAAAACAGGCTGCAGATTATATTACGACGTCGGTGGATGATGATGGCGTCGGCAATGCTTTGCGGCATTTTGGGGTTATTTGAAATTTCAATAAGGGTATATCTGAAGTTGGTTATAATTAAATAAAAACAGATGTTATTGTCTAAAATGAGAGAAAGGCGTACAATTCGCCGGTATTCGGAAAAAAATATTTCAGACGAACTGCTCAACGAATTGCTGGAAGTAGCGACAAGGGCTTCAAATACAGGTAATATGCAACTATATAGCGTAGTTGTTACGCGCGGTAAATTGCAAAAAGAAAAGCTTGCCCCGGCTCATTTTAATCAGCCGATGGTTAAAAATGCGCCTGTCGTATTAACATTTTGCGCCGATGCAAATCGTTTTGTGAAATGGGCTTCATTGCGTAAAGCGCAAGCCGGATTTAATAATTTTCAGACGTTTATGGCGGCTGTTATTGATTCTATGCTGTTTGCGCAGACTTTTTGCGTTGCTGCAGAAGAAAAAGGATTAGGAATATGCTATCTGGGAACTACCACCTATAATGCAGCTCCGATTATCGAAGCTTTATCTTTACCAAAACTTGTTGTTCCCATAACGACTGTAACCGTAGGATATCCGGCGGATCCTCTTCCGGATCAATGTGAACGGTTACCGTTAGATGCAATGATTCATCAGGAATATTATACGGATTATACGGAATCGGCCATAGATTCGTTTTATGAAGAAAAAGAGGCGTTGGAAACCAATATCCGTTTTGTCGGAGAGAATGCTAAAGAAACATTGGCACAGGTTTTTACGGATATACGGTATACAAAAAAAAATAACGAATTTTTTTCTGATGAATTTCTGAAGGTTCTTAAACAACAGAATTTTTTAAGTTAATTTCGGAACTCCTGACCAGATAAATTTTCAGATACTGATAATAAGAGAGATACAACCAAGTTGCATCCAGGATCGAACAGATGGGATTCACAACTTTTTAATAGACAATGAAAAATCGATTTTTATGGATAAATTGAAGAAGAAGGAGACGTCGGGAAAGAAAGTCTCCATGCAGAATATTGCAGATGAACTGGGTGTTGCGCGTTCTACGGTATCGTTTGTTCTTAACGGCAAGGAGAAGCAAGGCAGAATCGGCGAAGAACTTGCGCAAAAAATCCGTATGACTGCAGAAAAAATGAATTACCGGGTTAACGTGGTCGCCAGGGGACTACGTACCGGGTGCTTCAACACGATCGCATTGGTTATAGCTGATATATCCGACGTTTTCTTTGGCTCTATGGCATATAACCTGCAGGAGTATGCGGAATCAAAAGGGTATGCGTTAATAATTCTCAATACGGGAGAAAAAAAGGAACGTTTACTTCCCGTGTTCAATATGCTCTCGAACAGGCCAGTCGACGGGGTAATCATGGTCCCGATTGCCAATATCGAAGAAAGGGAGATCGAAAAATTAGGGCTTGATATTCCGATAGTCTATGTTGACCGTTATTTTAAGACTTTGAATACCAGCCGAGTCATTATAAACAATTATGAAATAACTCAAATGGCGACGCAGTTGTTGATAGGGAAAGGCTGTAAGAAATTGGCATTTATATCGTATAAAGAAAGTTTGATGCATCTTCAAGACCGGAAGAAAGGCTTTGTAGATGCGCTAATCGCTAATAATATCTTTGACGAAAGTTTGATATGCGAAATTGATTATGATAGCCTTAAATATGAAAGGATTGCGGATTTTTTAAAAGAAAAATTGAAGAACCCCGGAGTAGACGGCTTTGTTTTTGCAACACATGGTATAACATCTCTTGCAAGCCGATGCCTGATAAATATGGGCGTCAAGCTTCAATCCGATGTGCAAATTGTAGGTTTTGGTCGAATGGAGGTAGCAACCGGCGTTTCTATTCCATATGTCAAACAACCTATGTATGAGATTTGTAAGTATTCGTTTGATATTCTGCTGAACCAAATCGAAACGAAAGAAAATAAAAAGATCAATTGCGTTTTACCTGCATCAATCGTTTCCGATAAATTCTAATTTCGATCCATTGTTATTTTTTTAACTTTTTGGCGACCAAAAGTTAAATATATTTAATTCCGTCGCTTTTAATGAAAAAAAATAGTGTATATGAAAAAATAGCCATATATTTACAGCGGATGAAAAATCGATTTTTCAACTTGTGTTGTTGATTTGTAATATGTTTTTACAATTAAAATGTGTGGAATTACCATGAATAAAAAAAGAATGTAACATGAAACGAACATGTAAAACGGCTAACGCCAGAGATTTATGAACATTTGTGAGTTCTATGTTTCCTTAATGTTAAAAAATAAACAATGTACACATGAAACGAACATGCAAAACGGCTTGCGCCAAAGATTTATGAACATGCTGTGAGTTCTATGTTACCGAAATGTTAAAAAATAAACAATGTACACATGAAAGAGAAAAATTTTACCAGACGTAATTTTATTACAGCGAGCGGCCTTGTCGGCGGCGGCTTGATTTTATCGGGTGGCGAGTCGATGGCGAAGCGTCTTTTTAACGGGAAGGGAGAGGCTTTCGCTTCAAAGTTTAAGGTAGCGATTATCGGATGCGGCAACCGTAGCAAGGCGTTGATTACCGCGTTGAATAGTGTTCCCGAACTCGAAATGAGTGTTTTATGCGATATTGTACCTCATAAAATGGGACAGCGTGCACAATTAATTAAAACCGGCGTTAAGCCGAAATTTATCGCAAACATGAAAGAAGTGTTTGATATGAGTGAAATAGATGCGATTGTAATCGTCACCCCCAACGATACGCACACAGAGATCGCAATTGCTGCAATGGAAGCGGGCAAGCACGTTTTCTGCGAAAAACCTCTTGCTTTGACGGTGTCTGAATGTAATGATATTATCGGCGTTTCGGAACGAACCCGGAGATATTTGCAAATAGGCCATCAGCGTCGTCATTCCGGCGAATACAAGACATTAATAGAGAATGTGCGCACGAAACCGGTTGGAAAGATACTGCAATCAAGCCTGTATGATTTCAGAGGGGATTGGCGTGTGCCGGATACCGACGAATATCCGGAAGACACCCCATATTGGCGTTTAAGTCAGAAACGTAGCGGGGGCGTCGTGTACGAAATGGGAGCGCATATAATCGATGTAAATAATTGGGTATTCGACAGTGAACCGGTTTCTGTCGTCAGTTTACAAGGCGTCAATAACTTCTCTTTGCGTAAGCGTGATTCGAGTGATCATTCGGGGGCGCTTGCCTATTATGCGAATGGCGCTTTGATGAATTATGGCGGGAATGTTTACAATTACGGCTCGACGGCGTTGGACACGTTTTTTGCTGTCAACGGCACATTGCAGATGGGTGGAGGAGTACTTAATATACGGTATGGGTCCGCCCCCGGATTTCCCAGGCCAAAAGACTTGCCTGAGCCCGAAAAAATAGCTCTGAACGCCAATAACAGGGAAGGAGATGGCGTGGTTGAACAATTCAGGTATTTCGTAAATGTATTGGAAGGAAAGGCAAAACCTTATCCTGACGGTTATATGGCTCGTCGGGTAGTTCAAATAATGGAAGGTTCTGTTCGTTCCGCACTGGAAAAGCGAGTCATTGATGTAAAAGAATTGGGATAAATATTTTTGTGCATGCATAAGGAAGTAAAACAAAGCGAAGGTATAACTCTTAAAGAGAAGATTTCATACGGTTTAGGGGATGTGGGGAATAATTTCCTCTTTGACATGGGGCAGATTTACCTCCTGAAATTTTATACCGATTCATTGGGTTTGCCGGCAGCTACGGCAGGTTTGGTGTTTCTCGTCACAAAATTGTGGGACGGGTTTGCCGATCTTGCCGTAGGTACATGGATTGATAACCGTAAAAATATTGGTAAGAGGGGAAAGTTCCGGCCTTTTATGCTCTATGCCGCTTTACCGCTTTCGCTTATGACGGTAGTCAGTTTCACAACTCCTGATTTCAACCTGACAGGGCGTACGATATGGGCGTTTGCAACATACATGGCTTTTGGCACGGTTTACAGTATTTTTAATATACCTTACGGATCAATGATACCGGCCATGACGCGCAATACGGTAGAACGTTCCGATTTAGCTTCGATGCGGTGGGCGGGCGCCAATACCGGTTTGCTGCTGACTACCGTAGGCTTCATGCCGATTGTTGCCGCTTTCGATAATATGCAGACCGGCTATGCGGTAGCGGCTGCCGTTTTCGCTTTTGCCGGTTTGGCTTTGCAGTTGACGTGTTATGCCAATGTAAAGGAACGGCATGTTGACATAAAACGACAAAAGGAACAAATATCGCTTAAAACCGGTTTTGCCTCTATTTTCCGGAATATGCCTCTTTTGGTCCTGTGTTTGGTCAATTTGTTTACGTTTTCCGCTTTTAATGTAAAGTTGGCCGTGCAGGTTTATTATTGCCAGTATTCGCTTAACGATATTAACATCGTGCCGTATATGGGGTTTTTCAGCATTTTCTGCGTCTTTATCGGCGTAGCGTTTGTGCCGTTGTTAGTTAGGCGCACAGGTAAAAAGATGACGTATATGCTTGGCTGTCTGATCTGGGCGGTTGCCGATCTTTCGGCATGGTTTCTTGCCAATGATATGTTCGGTTTTATTGTTTTTGCGTGCATAGCTTTTTTCGGCGCTTCTTTCATTAATACGCTCAATTGGGTCCTGGTATCGGATGCTGTGGAATTTGGCGAATGGAAAACCGGCAAACGGTTGGAAGGCCTTGTTTACTCCTTTTTTACCTTTTCCCGTAAATTTTCGCAAGCGATAGCCGGATTCATTCCCGGCGTGGTCCTGGCCGTTGCGGGATATATCCCTAATCAAGAGCAGACGGCTACGGCCTTGACGGGCATCAAGGGACTTATGTTTATCTACCCCGGAGTTTTGGCGGTAGCAACATTTGTCGTGATGTTGTTTTGTTACAAACTTTCGGATAAGCGCTATAACGAGATTGTGGGAGAACTGGCGCAACGGAAGAATCGTAAGGTGCAGTGATATTATCATATTTTTAATAAAGTCAAAAAAATGAAATCGGAAATACTTTTTCTACCCTTGGCGCGAACGACATTTTCAATGGCTGACGCCGAAAATAATTTTAAGAAGTCGTGCGACATGCTGGATCGTTTACCGGAGCATATTTGTCGTCCGCAGGAATTGCTGAATTCTCCAGGGATGTTGTCGGATTTTATGGATACGGTCGACAATCCCGGGTTGGTGATTTATCAGTGCGCCACGTTCATAGGAGGCGATTTTGTGTCGGAGATTACACGGCGTTTTCATTGTCCGGTCGTCGTTTGGTCATTACGTGAACCTAATATTGATGGGGGCAGGTTAAGGTTGAATTCCCTGACCGGCGCCTTTTCCGCATGTAACAGTCTGTTCATGCAAGGAAATGATTACCGGTTTGTTTTCGGCAATCCGGACGAACCTGCCGTCGAAATTAAATTCAGGCAAATCCTGTCTGCATTGTCATTAATGAAAAAGATGCGTAATCTTGTGGTAGGCGTCATTGGCGCCCAGCCGCCAGGATTCGGGTTTGGCGACATCGACGAGGCTATAGTTGCAGGGAAACTCGGCGTAAGAATCATTCGTTCCGAAGCGGCAAGCATCATAAAGCGGGCAAAGTCGTATGCGCCGGAAGCCATTACAGGCGAATTGGCGGAATTGAAAACGCGGACGAATGGATGGGAATCAATGCCAGCCGAAAATTTGGACAAATACGCTCGATTGCGTAAATCTTACCAGGAGTTTGCCGTACAAAACGGAGTGAAAAGCATTGCTTCGCGTTGCTGGCCGGATTTTTTCACGGAATACGGGGTACCGGTGTGCGCTGTACTGTCGTTATTGAATGACGCCGGTATAGCGGCTTCATGCGAGACGGACGTCGGGGGCGCCATCAGCATGTATATTGCATCCGAATTGACAGGCAACGCTGCATATTTCGGCGATCCCGTTGCTGTCGACGAAAAATGCGGCGCTATTGTGTTCTGGCATTGTGGAGCAGGAGCCACGTCGTTGGCAAGGACGGGCGGAGGCGCTTCCCTTGGAGTACACCCGAACCGGAAAATCGGCCCGACTATGGAATTTGGCCTTAAACAAGGCCCTGTTACCATACTTCGTTTAGGTAAAGACAAGAACGGATTGAGGATGATGACGATGAGAGGGCAAGCGCTGGACGAGCCGCAAAAATTTTGCGGGACGTCGCTTACCGTTCGTCCGCTTTCGGGTTCTTCGGCTGCAAAGATAGCCGAACTCGTTTACGACGGTTGGGAACCTCATTTCGTTGCGGCATATGGCGAGATTAGCGAAGAAGTTAAGCTGATGTGTGATTTTTTGGGAATGGAGCATAAAGAATATTAATTGAATCATTAAATAAATTTTTCATAGATGGTCACTGAAAATCTGGTATCGAAAAACGCTCATATCGAGATAAAAGAAATTAGTCATGAATCGTTTCGGGCGTATGGCGCGGTCATTACGGATTATGACTTTACGGACGCGGTGAATTACATGGAAAACGAAACGTTCATTCCGGAAGAAGGTAATATCTATAAGGCGTCGGAGCCGGGACTGGAAAGTTTACCGGTGAAAGGGTTGCTGGAAAACGGCTTCTATGGCGAGATGCCGGTTCAGATAGGTTATTGCAACGGGCGTAATTCTACTTTGAACGGACTGGAGTATCATCGCGGCAGCGAGATTGATGTGGCAGCGACCGACCTTGTACTGCTGCTGGGACGTTTACATGATATGAAAGGCGGATATTATCATTCAAAAGATGTGGAAGCGTTTTTCATACCTGAGAGTACGGCTGTGCAATTATATGAAACGACGTTGCATTTTGCCCCTTGCAAAACAACTTCCGGAGGTTTTAAATGTATGGTGGTTTTGCCGCGCGGCACGAACGAAGCATTGGCGAATGACAAGTCAAAATACGGCGACAAATACTTGTTTGCCCGCAATAAATGGCTGCTTGCTCATCCGGACAGGACGCCGTTGGTGCAAAAAGGCGCATGGCCGGGTATTACAGGCGATAATATAGAAATATTGATATAAACAGAATTATTAAATGGAATTATTAGAAATAAAACGATTGGAAGCGAAAGCGAAAGAAATCCGTAAGATGACGATCGATTCTATCGGATATTTGGGAGTGGGTCATATAGGTGGCGCCTTATCGGTAGTCGAGGTTCTGACGTTGTTGTATGAGCGCCACATGGATGTTTCTCCGGCGAACCCCGGTAAAAAGGAACGTGATAAGTTGGTTATGTCGAAGGGACATGCAGGCCCTGCATTGTATAGTATTTTGGCGGAAAAAGGATTTTTCCCGAAGGAGTGGTTGCATACGTTGAACGTAGGAGGCACGAATTTGCCCAGCCATTGCGATATGAACCGGACGCCGGGTATCGACATGTCTACCGGTTCGCTGGGACAAGGCATATCGGCGGCTATCGGTATTGCGTTGGCAAACCGGCTTGACGGGATTCATAAAAAAGTGTATCTCATTATCGGCGACGGCGAATCGAACGAAGGACAGGTATGGGAAGGAGCGATGGCCGCAGCCCATTTCAGGTTGAACGACCTGATAGCCTTTACCGATTACAACAAGATGCAGATTGACGGTTATGTACACGACATTATGAACGTAGAAGACTTGAACGCCAAATGGAATGCTTTCGGGTGGTTTGTCCAGCGCGTGAATGGCCACGATTTTGAAGATATGGACATGGCTGTCGAACGTGCGAAGAAAGAGCCGTACCGTCCTTCGATGATTATTCTTGATACAATTAAGGGAAAAGGGGCATTCTTTGCAGAAAGACGTTTGGACAATCATAACATGAATGTGAAGTATGAAACGGCGCAGGAGGCCTGCATGATACTTGATAACAGTCAAATTTTTTAACGGGAAAAAGCGATGGATCAAATGGAAATGAGAGCGGTATATGCTCAGACGCTTATGGAGATTGCGGAAAAGGATGAGCGGATTGTATTATTAGAGGCCGATTTGATGAAAGCGTCGGGCACCGCCGTGTTCCGTGATAAATTTCCGGAGCGCACCTTCAATGTCGGCGTGGCGGAAGGTAATATGGTGGGGATTGCCGCCGGTCTTTCGGCGGGGGGAAAAATTCCTTTTGCCGATACTTTTGGATGTTTTGCTTCCCGGAGGACGTATGACCAGTTTTTTATTTCGGCTAATTATGCGCGGCGTAATGTTAAGCTGACGGGTACCGATCCTGGCGTTTCGGCTGCATATAATGGCGGTACGCACATGCCTTTCGAGGATGTAGGTATCATGAGGAATATACCCGGATTAGTCATTTTCGAACCGTGCGATCCGGTATCGTTGAAAGCGTTGACGATTAAAAGCGCTTATCATCAGGGGTGTACTTATATGCGGCTGTTTCGAAAGTCGGCTATGGGCATATATCCCGGAAATGAGACGTTCGAACTGGGAAAAGGGAAAGTATTGAGGGACGGCAGTGATGTTACATTAATTGCCGCCGGCGTTATCCCTGTGAATGAAGCGCTGAAGGCGGGCGAAATACTTGCCGGTAAGGGTATATCGGCAGTTGTGATCGATATGCATACGGTCAAACCTATTGACAAAGAACTGGTGTTACGGTATGCAAAGAAAACGGGCGCTATGCTTACGTTTGAAAATCACCAGATAATGAATGGTCTGGGCTCTGCGGTTGCGGAAGTTCTTGCGGAAAATTGTCCGGTTTTAATGAAACGCGTAGGAGTAAATGATGAATTTGGAGAGGTGGGTACGCAGGAATATCTGCAGCGACGTTTTGGTTTGACGGCCGGGAATTTAGTCGCTAATGCAATAGAATTACTGGAAAAGAAAAAATAATGTATTAAAAAGAATGGGAATGGAAAGAGAAAAAATTATTGTAGGCAGTACTCGCGCAGGTCTGACCTTGAAGGAAGAATTGATTGCTTATTTAGAAAGTAAAGGGTTTGAGGTGGATGACGTCGGTATGAAAACGGACGGGGAGTTTGTGCCTTACCATAAAGCGGCCGCAGCAGTCGCCTGCGGAGTATCCGGGAAAAAATACCGGCGTGGCGTCATTATTTGCGGAACAGGAGCGGGCAGCGTTATCACGGCCGCCAAGTTCAAAGGCGTATATCCCGTGCATGTGTTCAATACATTCACTGCACAACAGGCAAAGGCTGTTAACAATTGTAATGTTCTTGTGTTCGGCGAATGGTTAACGCCTCCGAAACATGCTATTCAACTGATTGATGCGTGGTTGGATACGAATTTTACCGACGGCGTGGACGACGAATGGAAAATATTCCTGACAAATTGTGTGAAAGAAATTGCCGATTTGGAAACGGAATTGTACAAGTAAAACGATGAAGTTATTAACTGCAGGAGATGTATAAATGGAACAATGAAGCGATTGATCGCAGGATATATGTTAAAACGATAAATCAACTAAAAACGGCGAACCGATGTTTGAACAAGCTGTAACTACTACTAAAATCATCCGTACCGGGCGTTTGTCGCCGCAGGAAATGGACAAACTTATCTTTTATGTTGGCGGCGAACACGCTCATCCATGTCTGATTATCGATAACTATCCGTTACCGCCGCGCGACGCTATGCTCGAAGGTTTGCGGAAATTACGCAGTATAGATATTCAGGACAGGGTGTTTCCAGATCCGAAAACGGGTGATGTGACGGCTATGGTTAATGCAGTTAAGGATAAACTTGTCAATGTGGTTGTAGGTATCGGCGGCGGCAGTACGATGGATTCGGCTAAGGCTGTGGCGACGGCGCTAAGCAACGGCGGCGAACTGGATGATTATCTGGGAGCTACGCCGTCAAGGAGGATAGAAAAGCGGGAGGTTAAACTGATCCTTATTCCTACAACGGCAGGCACCGGTTCGGAAGTAACGAAAGTAGGCGTATATACGTCGCGCAACGGACGCAAGTATACGTTAGGACATCCTTTGATGCAAGCTGATGTAGCCGTTCTTGTTACGGAATATGTTGAAACGCTTCCTCCTGCCCTCACCGCTTCAACTGCTTTTGATGCGCTTTCACATGCTTTGGAAACAATATGGAATAAAAATGCCGGTCCGCTGAGCGACAGAATCGCCGTCGAAAGCGCCATCCATATCCTGACATGGATGGAACGCGCTTATGACAGTTCTTTGTCCGGATTGACGGAAGGCCGCGCCGAGATGCTCGAAGGAGCATGCATGGCGGGAACGGCTTTCAGTATGACGGGTACGGCGGCGGTTCACGCTTTATCGTTCATCCTTTCCGAAGAATGGCATGTCCCGCATGGAGTCGCCTGCGCATTTACGCTTGAAGACGTTTTCCGGCTCAATGTTGCTGATGCGGCAACGAAACGTCGACTTGCAAAAATCGGGAAAGCCCTGTTTGGCGGGAGCGACATCGGCGATGACGGTTGGGTTACTTTACTGTTGAACAGAATCGTAGCGCTGAAAAAAAAATTCTCTTTGCCGTTTACGTTTGACGATCTTAATATCCGCCTGAAAGTCGGCGATATAGAAGATTTGTTCCGCAAGTCGCTTGACGATCCGAAAATGAAAAATAATATCATTGATATGGACGAGGCTATGATTGTTTCTCTGTTAGCGCCCAAAATATAAGACATGGATGCGCTGACGTTACCGTTATTGTTTGTCGGATTGATCGTATTGTTCACCCATGCGCTCGAAGCTGTAACCGGGTTCGGCTGTACGGTATTGGCTTTTCCGTTTGCGCTTCTTCTTTTAGATGGTAATATGGAACATTCCAAAATCATTCTTTCAATACTTGCCTGGATATTAGCCCTGTATTTTACCATCGTCAAGTACAAGGAAATCAATTGGAAACAATTGGGAATAATTGTCGGTCTGGCCGGAATCGGGATGCCGATTGGCATGTTACTGTTTAAAGGACTTGATGTTAGCCTATTAGTAAAGTTGTTAGGCATATTTATTGTCTTTTCGGCGCTCGTGCAACTGTTTATGATGTTTTCCGGGCGTACAGCGACTTTTAGGCCGCGATACATCTATCTGGTTTGGGGGGGGATAGTTCACGGAACATTTGCGGCTGGAGGACCTTTGATCGTACTTTATTCGGCGTATAAAATAACGGACAAGGGACAGTTTCGCGCAACGATGTGTGGGTTATGGACAATATTGAACTCCATATTACTGGCGCAATATTTTATGGAAAAGAAAATAACGGAATCTATCGGGCGTGAGTTGTTATTCTTACTTCCTTTTTTGATTTTGGGAAT
Organism: Tannerella sp.; assembly: GCA_031257565.1. GTDB lineage: Bacteria > Bacteroidota > Bacteroidia > Bacteroidales > Tannerellaceae > Tannerella. The sequence continues at coordinate 17,562 of JAIROL010000285.1, forward strand.
AGTTGCAGGCGAATTGATACATAAGAAGGTCAGTGAGACGCTTTTTAAGAAAATTGTGTTTGTCTCATTATTTTTTATAGGGATAATAATGATTTTTTGAATTTTGAATTATGAATTAAAAATTACGAAATCAAATATATTATAATATGGAACGTAGAAATTTTATCAAAAAGGCTGCCGGAAGCGTCGCTTTAGCCGGGCTTGGAACAGAACTGGGCGGGGTTATGCCGGCGTTTACGGCGGCAACGTCTCCGGACAACGCTAAATTCACGTTGAAATATGCTCCTACGCTGGGCATGTTTAATCAGAACGCCGGAAAAGATCCTGTCGATAACCTTAAATTCATTGCCGGCTATGGGTTTCGTGCGGCTTATGATCTTGGACTGATAGGCCGTCCGGTGCAAGAACAGGAAAAAATAGCCAATGAAGCGCGTAAACTTGGTCTCGAACTCGGACAGTTTTCCCTGAAAACGGCGGGAGGGACGCATTTTGTCCTTAAAGATGATTCCGTAAGGAACATGTTGCGGGAAAAAATGCAGGCAGGGCTTGAAGTCCAGAAGCGTACAGGTATCAATAAGGGCTTGATTGTATTGGGAAATGCCGATCCGAAATTGCATGTGGAATATCAGACGGCCAATGTTATCGAAAACCTGCGCTTTTGCTGCGATATCGTCGGCAATGCCGGTCTGGAACTGGTAATGGAACCGTTGAATACATACGTAAATCATCCGGGTGTTTTCCTGACGCGTACGACGCAAGCAAAGCTGATTTGCGTGGCTGTCAATCATCCGTGTTGCAAAATGGTGAACGATCTCTATCATCAACAGGTGACAGAGGGAAACCTCCTGCCTAACCTGATAGATTGCTGGGATTATATCGGATCTATACATATCGGGGATAATCCGGGACGTAATGAGCCGACTTCGGGCGAAATTAACTACAAATTTATTTTTCAATGGTTACGCGACCGTAATTACGACGAGGCGATCTCCCTTGAACACGGGCAAAGCAAGCCCGGGAAAGAAGGCGAATTAGCTATTATACAAGCATACAGGGAAGTAGACCCTAAATGAGGTTGATTATGTAAATCTATTAAATACATCAATATGGATAGAAGAACTTTTATACAAAATGTTGCCGCCGGTTCGCTGGCGGCGTTTGCCGGACTGGACGCCGTATCTTGTTCGGGCAGTCGTGTAGGGAACTCCCGCTGGAAGGGAAAAAATCTTCAATGGGCGATGGGTTGGATTTTATGGCGTGATTTCAGGAAACGTGATATCCCTCTTTCCGAGGCGATAAATAATTTAGCGGATCTGGGACTGGACGGGATTGAATTTTCCCCGAGGAATGACGAACTTTCGAAGCACGGTTTTACACGTGAAAGTTTTCGAGAGCTGTTGAACGAAAAAAGGTTGGCTGTTTCAGGCAACTATTTCGGAGGAGCGTTTCACGATAAGACAAAAAGGGATTCGATCCTTTCATCTTTCGGGAACACGCTGGATAACCTGAAATTCTATGGAGCGCGAAATGTCATTATCGGTCCCCCGGGACGCAATGTGGGAAATATCCCGGCAGCTATCCGCGATTCTGTCCCGCTGTTGAACGAATTGGGACGGATGGCGGCGGACGTCGGCGTCACGCTTGGCGTTCATCCTCATGTGAACACGATTATTGAGAAACCGGATGAAATTGATATGATTATGGAATGGACCGATCCGCGATATGTTTTAATGGCGCCCGATACCGGACATATCCGTCTTGGCGGCGGCAATGTGACGGAGATCGTCGGTAAGTATCGCAACCGGTTAAGTTACTTCCATCTTAAAGATTCCGCGGGCGTGTTTAATCGTCCGGATTTCGGTCCGAACCTTCGTGAACTTGGAAAAGGAGAAGTCGACTTCCCGGGTGTTATCAAAATCCTGAAAGAGGTGAAATACAGGGGATGGCTTAATGTGGAACAGGATTACACGACAACTACGCCCTTTGAATCGGCAACAGTGAGCGCCGATTATATTCATCATGTACTGAAGCCGATCTACAGTTGATCTCAAAAGTAAAAAAACAGGATATATGGATCATAAAATGTTTAACAGGAGAGACTTTTTATCGACGGCAACATTAGGGACGCTCGGCGCGGGTTCTTTGCTGTCTTCGTGCGGTGAAGCCGGGACGGGCGGTAAGTATGGCGGCCGGAACGCATCCGCATCATTGGCGCCCGAATCGGAATGGAACGTTCCCGGCGAGTTGCCCGATAAGGCGAAAGACGGCAGGCCATTGAAAGCCGGCCTGATTGGTTGCGGGCGCCGCGGGGCGGGAGCGGCCGTTGATTTCCTCCATGCAGCGCCTAATGTTTCAATCGTTGCGTTGGGCGATTTGTTTCGCGACCGGCTGGATGAAACATTAAAGAATTTACGGGAGCAGCACAATCAAAATATTCCCGATGATCAATGTTTCGTCGGGTTCGACAGCTATGAAAAAGTGATGAATGCCGGCGTTGATATTGTACTCCTTGCAACCCCGCCGGTTTTCCGTCCGCTCCATTTTAAAGCGGCCGTTAAATACGGCAAACATGCTTTTTTGGAAAAACCGGTGGCCGTCGATCCCGTTGGCGCGCGTTCGGTGATCGCGTCTTCCCGCGAAGCGCTTTCAAAAGGACTGTCGGTGATCACCGGCACGCAACGTCGTCATCAGCGCAGTTACATTGAAAGTTATAAGCAGGTGCAGCGTGGGCTTATCGGTGAAATACAGGCCGTAAACATATACTGGAATACCGGAAAGCACTGGCTTAAATACAAGGAAAAGGGATGGACCGATATCGAATGGATGATTCGCGACTGGGGAAACTGGACATGGCTTTCGGGAGATCATATTGTCGAACAGCATATTCATAATATAGACGTCGTGAACTGGTTTTTGGGACGCAAGCCGGTTAAGTGTACCGGATTTGGCGCTCATCAACGCCGCGCTACGGGCGACCAGTACGATATGTTTGCAGTGGATTACCTCTATGAAGGCGGTATTCATGTTAACAGTCTGTGCCGCCAGATTGACGGTTGTTCCAACAATATCTCGGAACATATACTCGGAACCAAAGGTTCGTGGTCAAGCAACGGCGTGATTAAAGACCTGCAGGGTAATGTCTTGTGGAAATACGATAATGATAAAGAGAAAAAAACATTTGCCCAGACAAATGCTTTTGTGCTGGAACATGTAAACCTGGTTAACCACATACGCGACAACAAGCCGGTAAGTCATGCCGAGGAGACAGCCATTTCAACGATGGTCGCCGTAATGGGACGTATTTCCGCTTATACGGGTAACGATATTACGTGGGACCAGGTCATGCAATCCGATATGAACTTGTTACCCCCTGACTTGTCGTTAAAAAATGTTGATATGACGAAGTATGGAATACCAACACCGGGAAAAGAATGATGGAATACCACAGCATTTTTAATCCGACTTACCTGTGAAAACAGAATAAATGACAGGAAAAAGACCGGAAAAATGCGCGAACAATTTTCCGGTCAAAACGATTTTAAGCGAACAATTATTAATTCTACAACCTAAAATCATACAAATATACATGAAAATTTTCATTTCCACACAGACAAATAAAATTCCCCCACAAAAAATTATAGGGGAAAGCAGGATAAAAAAACAAACAAATGGCATAAAAAATGCCGGATTCGGGATATTAATTAAAATCCTGAAACTGTACATTCTGTTTCTGACCGCGGGAATAAGCGCGGTGAACGCCCATAGCGGCTATTCGCAACAAACGCTGTCGCCACCGGTGATAGAAAATGGGGCGGTATGCGAAATTCCCGGCGTTGCCGGACACAATCGTGAGTTAGTGCCGGCGGCGGTGTCAAATCGCGGATTTGTATCGCAAACGCCCTTGCCGGAGCAAAACCGGAAGAAAATCACCGGAACGGTTGTCGACATTTCCGGTAATCCGGTTGCCGGCGTAGACGTAGTGGAGAAAGGTACCACAAACGGTATCATCACCGACATGGAAGGCTCGTTCATCCTGACCGTCCTCTCGCCGGACGCAACGCTGGTCATCTCGTATATCGGGTACGTCCCACAGGAAATCGCGGTGGGCGACCGGGCCAGCCTGGATATCGTCCTGCAGGAAGACTTGCAGGCGCTGGATGAAGTAGTGGTGGTCGGCTACGGCGTGCAGAAAAAAGTCAATGTAGTCGGAGCCGTCACATCCCTGCAAGGCTCCGCACTCAAAACGATTCCGTCGTCCTCCGCGACGACCGCCATTGCCGGACGGCTACCGGGCGTCACCGTCATTCAGCAAAACGGCGAGCCGGGCAACCTGGGCGCACGCCTGCTGGTACGTGGGCGCAGCACGCTTGGCGACAACTCGAAGACAAGCCCGCTAATCGTCATCGACGGCGTTCAGGGACGCTCCATCGACGAAATTGATCCAAACGACATCGCCTCGCTCTCCGTGCTCAAAGACGCCTCGGCTGCCATCTACGGAGCGCAGGCCGCCAACGGCGTCATCCTGATTACCACAAAAGAGGGAGAAAGCGGCAAGCCCAGGTTGAATTACAATTTCTACCAGGGATTTATGACGCCTTCCGTCGTCCCGGAACTGTGTGACGCCGCCGAATATGCGACTATGCTATCGGAATACCAGGATAATAATGGGACGGTGCGGACGTTTACCGACAGGGATATTGAACTCTTCCGCAGCGGGGTCGATCCCTGGGAACATCCCGATACGGACTGGACCGGCGAGCTAATCAGGGACTGGACGACCACTTCACGCCACAACCTGACTGTCGACGGAGGATTCAGGGGTATGACCTATTTCCTGTCACTGGGATATAAAGCCGATGAAGCCATATACAAACAGTCTTCCACCAAATATGACCAGTACAATATCCGGGCGAAACTGGAGTTCCCAATTACCGACTGGCTGAAAACGGGTATAGACGTCGCAGGCTTTGAAACCCACCGGCAATATCCGCACAAGAGCGCCGGCGACATTATCGGCGCAGCATTGCGGCTGAAACCGACCAGTCCTGCCTTCTGGCCGACCGGCGAACCCGGGCCGGATGTAGAAAATGGCGATAACCCTGTAGTGACGTCCTCTTTCGCCGGAGGTAAAAACGACCAGAAGACATACCGGTTGCAGAATACCTTTAAAGCAAGCATAACGCCGCCTTTTATCAGAGGCTTGTCACTGAATGTCAGTTACGATTACGACGTCAGTAATTTCTACCGGAAACGATTCTTCCATACCTGGACACTCTACTTTCCCAACTGGGAACAAGCCGTCCGCGACCCTCAGACAGGATTCGTCACAGCTATGTCTTTGACGCCTGCGCTACGGGGATCACAGGGACTTAATTCTCCACAAAACACGGAAGACTACCAGCGTACCATCAACCGTACCGCTAACGTCAACCTGGCTTACGCCGGGAAGTTCGGAGACCATGAAGTGACGGCTTATGCCGGTTTTGAACAGTATACCAGCGACTACAACGACTTCGAAGCATATCGCGAAGGATACCTTTCCACGCTTGTCCAAACCATGGATGCCGGCGCCAACCTGAACAAAAGCAATGGCGGCAAGGTGAGCATTTACGCCCGCCGGTCGCTCATAGGTCGCGTTACGTATGGCTACAAGGGAAAGTATCTGGCCGAAGTAGTGTTCCGCCGCGACGGTTCGCTCAAATTCCCGCCTTCCGGACGCTGGGGCAATTTCCCCGGAGCGCTGGCCGGATGGCGTGCATCGGAAGAAGATTTTTGGAAAAACAACATTGCCCCGGTCATCAATGACTTCAAAATAAGAGCCTCCTACGGCGTGATAGGGATGGATCCCGGAGACCCGTACCAGTATATCAATAAGTACAGTATAGCGTCGGTGAACGGGATGGTATTCGGCACAGGCTCCGAAATCGAAACAACCATCGGCCCGCCGACAACTGCAAATCCCTACATTACCTGGGAAACGCAGAAATCACAGAATATCGGATTCGATTCAAGGCTGGCGAACAACCTTATCCACTTTAGTTTTGATTATTTTTACAACAGACGGGAGGATATCCTGGCGGCAAGGAACGCTTCCGTACCTTCGTTTACGGGTCTTTCGTTGCCCAATGAAAACCTGGCAAGGGTAGATAACCGCGGCATTGAAGCGGACGCCGGCGTCCATAAAACTTTCGGTCGCGACTGGCTGGTCAATTTCGGCGCTAATCTTAGTTTCAACCGTAATAAAGTTGTCTTTCAGGACGAACCGGCGAAGGTCGTTCCCTGGCAGGAAACAACGGGACGTCCCTACGGAGCTACGCTGATGTACGACGCCATCGGCGTTTTCCGCGACCAGAAGCATGTCGATAACTATGCACACTGGGCGAATGCTCAACCGGGAGACATTATTTTCAGGGACGTAAACGAAGACGGACAGATTACGGCGGATGATAAGATATTGGTCGACCATACCGACGCCCCGGAAATATTCTATGGTATAAACCTTGACGTTACATGGAAAAACTTTACACTCTCCGTCCTTTTACAGGGACAGGGCAAGCACCTCAAACGTAATGCCGGCACGGATGACCGGCGCGGGGAAGGCGGAAACTACTTCAAGTGGATGTACGTGGACCGCTGGACGAAGGACAACACGGATACTTCCGTCCCGCGTCCATGGGACCGCGCCAATCAATACTGGAATTTCAACACGAACCTTAGTACTTTCTGGTACGACAATATGGCATATCTGCGGTTAAAAAACGTGGTATTGTCGTATGTCATCCCGCCTGAATACTACAGGCGTATCGGCGTATCACGCGCAAGCGTCTTCCTGTCCGGCAACAACCTGGCGCTGCTTTACAGCGCTACGGACAAGTTCGACCCTGAAGCGGACGGCATAGGGGTATATCCCATTATGAAAACATTCGCCATAGGAGCCAATATTTCTTTTTAATTCATTCTTAACTATTCGGTCTTATGAAAAAGATATTCAATTTTACAGTCACACTTGCGTTTATGGCGGCGATTCTTGCCGGGACTTCTTGTACGGACGTATTGGACCAGCAGTCCGTTGATTCGTTCAACGAAGAAGTCGTATTTTCGGACATCAATTTAGTAAAAGCCTACCTGGGCGCATGTTACAGCATGATGGGCAGTAAAAATACATTGCAACAGGCTAATGACGGCGTGCTCGGACTGCACCGCGACATGCTGACCTCCGGCACCGACCAGACACTCGGATCCTTCCGGCCGGCCAACTATGTACACCTGAAAGGGACCATGAGCCCCGACCAGTTGGGTTATTTTGCCAACGATGCGCACGGCGGATGGCTGCGATGGCTGAACCTCTACAATAACATCCAGAACGTAAATACCATCCTGGCCCGGATTGACGACGTGCCGGTAAGCAACAGTTCCGAAGAATCCTTGCGTACACAAATCAAGGGCGAAGCCTTTTTTATACGGGCGCTGATGTACACACACCTGCTACTTATCCACGGCGGCGTGGTACTTTCCGACCACCCCTGGCAATTGGATGATGATTTCCTGTCGGTGAAACGATCTTCCATTGCGGAGACCAAAGACTTCATCCTTGCAGATGTTGCACATGCAATCGAATTTCTTCCGGAGACGATGGAACAGGGACGTGCGACGCGTGGGGCCGCTGCTGCCGTGAAATCAAGGATGCTCCTCTTCTGTGCAAGCAAACTTACAAACGGAGGGTACGAACCGGACAACGAGCTTGTCTCTTTCCCTGCCGGTAGTCGGCAGGCCCTCCTGGAAGCCGCACGCGACGCGGCGAAAGATATCATCGACGGCAAGTATGGCGCTTATGCCCTGGTGGGAAATACCGCCGAACCGTCGCTCCCGCTGAGCGAAGCCCGGATTCAGGAATATACCGAAACGTTCTTCAACATCTTCAACCAGAAAGGCGCATGGAACAGTGAAACAATCTGGGGAATTCAATACCCGCTGAAAGACGGGCGCACCAACCAGGTCAACCTCTGGAACGGTCCTAACGGCTATCACAATTTTGGGAACAATGCTCCTGTCGAACCGGCCGTCAGGGCTTTCGAGATGGCCGACGGCACGCCTTTCGTCTGGGACGCCGACGATCCCGCCAATGACACGTTGCGCAAAGCGACCGTCGCCGAACTTGCCGCCAATCCGCTGCTCAGTCCCTACAACGGACGCGAAGCGCGCTTCTACGCCACCATCCTCTATCACGGCGCACCCTGGCAGGAACGCCCCAACGATGCAAAAGTCTATGACCAGTACAACCGGATTCAGAGCGGGCATTTTTACAACATGGACGGTTCTATTGCACGCATGGGCGTTGATACACGCCAGGGACCTATCGACAACTGGAACGGTACGAAAACAGGCTATTATCTGAAGAAATACCTGGACCCGGAGACCGAAGGCCAATACTACAACAATACAAATGCGTGGATAGAATACCGCTACGCCGAAGTGTTGCTGAACTATGCCGAAGCATGTATTGAACTCGGAGGCGATAACTTTCAGCCCGGCCTGGACGCCCTCAACCTGGTGCGTCGCCGCGCAGGACTGCCCGGCCGCGTAACAACCGACCAGGAAACGGCGCGTACCTGGTTGCGCCACGAACGCGAAATAGAATTTTTCGGCGAAGGCATACGTTTCTGGGACTTGCGCCGCTGGATGATTTTCGACCAGGTCGTCGAAAATGTCTACGGCATGAGAATCAAGGAATACCTCAACGGCGATATGGAATGGAAATTGGATTATAACGACAATGAAGATTCCCGTACCTGGGGAGGCGATAAGTTCTACTGGCTACCCATCCCGCGCGACGAAGTCAACAAAGCTCCGCAACTACAGCAAAATCCGGGTTATAATTAATAACACTGGTAGCATATACACAGGGCGGGAATCTCTGGGACATTATCTTTCCGGAGACCGCCCACCCCAAACAAAAAGAAACAGCACGTTTATAAAAATAATAATTATGAAAAAAACGATTTTTATTTGTTTGATGTTTATCTCCGTGGCGGTAATGGGCCAGGAGAAAAAAACAGTATGGGATTATCCGGTAAAACCGGGTATGAAGGAATGGCAAGATTGTAATTCTCCGGAGGAAATCTATGAAATGTTACAAGTACCGGAGGATATATTGAAGAAGATTGATACAAAATCGTTGATACAGATTTGCTTGAATTATCCGGCGCCAACAATTTTCTATATTTTCAATACTCCTCAACAGGGATTTGAAGGATTTTATCGACAATTTAATGGAATACGGGAACTTATGAGTCGAAAAGATGCCGGATATTTTTTAATAGAAAAATATGCTGATATGTCGTTAGATGGATTTAGCCCGTTATGGACGTTGGAAAATCAAGGCGCATATATAAATAAGTTCTATTATATAGAATTATTTTTAGTCCAACCTGTTATTTTAAATTTACTAAGTAAAAGTGAACGTAAGGTCTTATTGATAGAATCCCTAAAAAAATTTGACCTGAAAGATTCGCAAAAGGATTTATTTGGCAGTCTTAATCGTAGTGCAACAGTCAGGACTATCGCCAGAACATTATATGTGGAAAATAGACTAACTGTTATTAAGACAAATAGTCTACCCGATACAATCGTTGCATCTTTAGAATCCGGTCAGTTAGTAAATATTGATGTTCAATCTGTTTATCAACAAGCAAAATTACGTATACATGAATAGGTTTAAATTTTTCTTCCCGGTAATTCTTTTTGCCGTGTCTGTACAATGTACCGGCGATATGCAAACAGAATTGGTTTTTGCAGATGAAAAGTGTCTGCCTGATGCAAAAGATAAATATATCTATCCTGTCGTACCTGATATGGAAGAGTGGAGCGTGGCGTCTTCAGAGAAGAGGGAAAAATTTATGCAACTTCCCACCGGAAAACTAAAGTCCCTGTCTACGTTTGCCCTGCTTCAGAGTTTACTGGATAAACCCCTGTTACAACTTGACTATTTATCATCCGGCAATATTTCTCCTATCGGGACCTGTTATAAAATATATTCATCACATAACAGTATTCCGGCATTTGAAGGGCGGAAAGATGCAGTCAGCGCTTTGATGATGTATTATGAGGCTATTTGTTTCGACTGTCTCCGTGTGTTTGATTTCGAGGCGCGGGGAAAATTTTCCATTCAGTTAACCATACTGGAAATATTATTCACGCGGGAAAAAATACTCCGGCAATTGGATACGGCGCAAAAAAAACAAGTTGTCGTTTTGTTGCTGGAGAAATGCAGGCGGAAACAAGATGAAAGAATAGGGATAAACGGTTCTCTCGCCGCTATGGCTTGGATTATGTATGAAGATAAATATCTTCCGGTTATAGCATTTTATGGGAGCGGGGAATTATCAAATGAATGGTTTGCAGTCTATGGAGACCAGGAAAATGATATTATTTTATTCGCAGAAAATTATACTAATTGAAATCAAAGGAAATTATGAAGAAAATCGTATTAAGTTTTATGTTGTCGTCTTTGATCTGTTTGTATCTATATCCACAAACACTCTGTGACAGCAATGAACCTGCATATTTTGTCGGACAAAATGTTTATACATGTAATGGGATTTCAATCATCACTCTTGAGCCAAATTGTGAATTTTCTGTTCAGGAAAAGGCAACAATAAAAAGTTCCGTCTTAGCAGAATATGCATCCAAGGGTATTACAAATAATGATATTTTGGATGATGCCAGTACACAATACAATTGTCATGCCTATGCTTGGCATTTGACAGAAGGTAATACAAATAAAGTTTGGATTAACCAGACTATGTTTGGAGGCGCTAACCTCAGTAAATATTGGGATGAATCGAATGGTTGTTTTGTTCCTACTACTATCGAAGCAAATGCTGAAAAAATATTTTATTATTCAGGTGATCATTCCGCTGTAAAATCAAATATTAGCGGAAAATATGAGTCAAAATGGGGTGTTCTTCCTCTTATCAGGCATTCCCCTACTTCTGTTCCGAGTAGTTACCAGCCCAGTAATCGTATATATTACAAAAGGCGATATATCATAGGTCCGACGATGGTGTGTACATCCGGTGCAACATTCACGGCTATCAATGTTTCGTCCGGTTACACATGGTCGCATAGCAGTAATCTTAATGCTCCATCCAT
>JAIROL010000003.1 GCA_031257565.1 Tannerella sp.
ATATGTTCCCGTTTTGTAATAATATTTTTCGATGTATATCCCAATCACATGATCGTGGATCTGTTCATTTTTTGAAAAACAGATCGTTTTCCTGTTCAATCGTTTTAGATGTGTTCCGAAATTAAGGTTTTCCAACGTATCCGGATTGTAGAAACAGACAAAGTTGGCGCTCAAATAGTCCGCAATATAGCGAACGACAGGAAGAATCTGTTCAAATATCTTTATACTATACTTTATTTCATAACCGGTTTAAAATTTCCATCATTGCCGAACGTCTTTTATATTCGATTTTGTAGCGGGAAACCATGTCGGCAACTGTTTTGTCGCCATCTTTGATTTTCTTCATTTGCTTCAACAGTTTGACAACGTATTCATAATTGTCGCGTCCGAGATTGTTGGCGGTGAAGGCGTCCACTGCTTTCCGGAACAGTTCAAGCGTTTTTTCGGGAAACGAATTGACAAATGCAGAATGATAGGTCGACATCCTTTCTGCCGAGAGATTTTTCTCAACATACTGCATCAACCGTTCGGCAGACCGTTCGAGAACCAGCACGTCGGCTACCGAACTGTTGAAATCGTGACTGTTATAATCCCTGCTGTTTTTTGCGTAATGTTGCAAAATGTTCTCCAACGCATCTTTCCATTCTTCAGGCGTAAAGGTAGATTTGTAAACGACGAAATATTTTTTATCAAACCTCCGTGCAATAAATGCAAATGCAATTGTCCGTATGAGAGGTATATCATGTTCTTTTTTAGCAATTTTCAACAACAGTTCGCTCCATCGCTGATAATAGTGGACATGGTCGGTTTTTCCTGCAAGAAAATCCGTTATCAACTTTTTGGCTTCTGCAAAATTCTGTTCTGCAAATCGTTTTTCTGCAACCTGATATCGAAAATTTTCTATCTGTATATTCTTTTCAATGAGTTCATTTGCTTTTTCGGACTGTTGGGCGTTATTGTAAAAATCTATCTTCCGTTGCAGAATTTTTTCCGCCTCACGGGAATTTTTATCGCCCAACTGTCTAAGCAGGCTGTCCTGCAAGGCAATAAATGCATCCGGATTTACTTTTACAGCAAGTGTCGCAAGCAAATCGTTAAATTCGTCGGACATGGTTGTACCTGAATACCTGTCTTTTTTCATCTCGGACAGGCAATAATCATACAACTCTTTGGAATCTGTTTCGCTACTTGCAACCGCAGTCTTAATTATGTCGAAAGGAATCGACTGATAGCTCTCATCAATATAATCAAAAACTTCGGCGTCCGCTTCTTGCAGCCAGTCGGCAAACTCTTCAATACAGGCTTTGCAAATCAACACGGCTTCATGGGGATTGTTTTGTTCGACATAAACACGCGCCTTATCAAGCCACCGGTCTAAAACTTCCAAATCAAGACCTTCTTCGTTTTCGTAGTAATTTTCATAATCGAAATAGACTTCTTTAAGTTCTTCACGCAAAATGGCATAATAAATATTTGTATTTGCGCGTGTTATTTTGCCCGCAAACTCCAACTTAATGGCTTTGGACAAGTTGTCGTTGTATTTTGCCTGCCGTATGACAAAATCGCGTAACTCCTGCAACGAAACATCCTGCAAAAGTTCTTCTATTGTCAACGTTTTGTCTTTTGTTTTCTTTGAATCCTTGCTTTTGGCAATACGTTCGGCGATAGCGTTTTTCACTATGTCAATATGTTTGCACGGATAGTAATCGCTTGGACAGGAGCAGGAAAAGCCGGAAGCCTTTCCGTTTGCGTCGAAAGCTATCTTTATGGTATATAAGCCATAATTTCCCTGATATCGCGCCAGCCAACGATTGGACGAAGTTTCCTGTAAATCAATAATGTCATTCATTCGCATAATCTTATTTTTTTTCGCAAAGATAACATCAACTAAACGATTTTATCCAATCTGAGTTGAACAATTTTTCCCCATCCGGGACCTGTTCTATTGTAAACTGTTCGTTTTTTCGATAGAGTCTCAAATTGATTGATAGCATATATTATTGATAATAAGATATGTAATCCTCATAGTCATACAGTTCATGACACTGCCAAAAAATGAATGCAAATATTCGGAGGGAGGATATATTGAGTTTTTAGAGACGCCCTTAAATCATCGTCAGATTGAACTGTTGAAAATTGAATTTATTTTCGGCATTAATGCTGAAATACTATTCGCATTTGTCGGAGAAGCGTTGCATTTGCAGGAAATTTATCTTACCTTTGACGCACGCAAACAGACAGCGTGCGTTGACGAGAAACCTTTTGCGACAGCCTTTGAAGCGTATGTACAAGAAATTCATTATCCTGTTAATATCGGTCGGCATGGCGGGCGGCGCTTGCGTCCGGTCGGATATTCCTTTTGCCGACATAGCGCAGAATGTTTCGCCGCAAATATCCTTTTTGAATATCCGGATGTTTTGCCGGGATTCGCTGGGTTATATGTGGATAGCCACCCTGCATGGCTTGAACAGGTATAACGGATACGAGTATTTCCAGTATTTCCATGACGAGACGGACACGACGACATTGAACCATGATCAGGTCATATCGCTTTTTTACGATTCGTCGCATCGCTTATGGGCGGGCACCATCAACGGAGCGAACCGGTACGATTTCCTGAATAACAGTTTTGTACGTTACTATAACAAGTCGGCTCCGGCGGTTAATGTGTTAATACATTCCTTTTTCGAAGACCATGCGCACCGTATATGGACTGCCACAGATTATGGAGCCGGATGGATAGATACGGAACGCCGGGAATTGAATTTACTGTCAGGATGCGATTATCCGGTACATTCGTTCTGGGAAGACGATGCTCGCCGGTTATGGATGGGAACAAGCATCGGCCTGGTAGAGATTGGAAGCGACTCTGTCCTGAACTGTTATCCCCTGCCCGGCGACAGGCAGACGACGTTGTCCGTTTACAAAGACCCTCAAGGCTGCTGGCTGCTGGGAACAAATGCCGGACTGTGCCGGTTTGATCCCGTAGCGAGAACGTTTGTGGACGTCCCCGCATCATGTCTTGAACACCCGAAATTACGGAAAGCCCAAATTAACTTCATTCAGGAAATTGACCGGATGCAACTGCTGATCGGAACCGAATTTCAAGGATTCTTTCTTTACGACATGATGTCGCAAACATTGCGGCATAACGAACCCTGGCAACTGAACAGGATGAATACGCAGGAAGTTCTTTCCTGCTATGTCGACAGAGAAAAGAACATATGGCTTGCTTCCTACGACAAGGGGTTTACGGTATGGAACAAGTCTATGGATTATTTTAACGTCGACCGCAAACTGAACGAACTGGTCAGAGACAAGTTCGTGACCCGCATCGTAGAAGATCATTACGGGAATCTGTGGATAAGCACGCGCTATCACGGCCTTTTCCTGCACACGGCTTCGGGCGTGAGCGCCGTATATGACGCCGGAAAACATCCGGAACTGTTCGACGGAGACGAAAGCTCCATTGAATCGCTGTTCGTCGATTCACGGAACAGGATATGGATCGGAACGTCAAGGCAATTGATAGTCGGGGACATTTCCGTCGACGGTCGCATTACGCATATCGTCCGTGCGGAACTTGAACATGTCAGGACCATGAAAGAGGACCGGAACGGGAATCTCTGGGCGGGCACATGGAACGGACTGTACAGAATTGAAGCCGGACGCACGCCGTTTGACCGAATCCAACGCATCTACACGACCAGCAATATTCCCGAAATTTGCATTCTGGATTCGGGCGACATCCTGTTCTCACATTATGGGGAGGGTATTTTCAGGCTGTCTGCCGGCGATTCGGTCCCCAGACGGTGGGAAGAAGCGCCGAAAGAAGCATCCGCCGTGATGCGAAATTGCGTGACGATGTACGAAGATTCACAACACAGGATATGGTTCGGAAGTTATTTGAACGGAATGTTGTGCCGCTCGAATGACGGCTACAGGGTTTTCACGAAAGACGACGGCCTGCCGAACAACAATGTCCTGTGTTTCCAGGAAGATATTCACGGCAACCTCTGGATGAGCACGTCGCAAGGCATTTCGCGCCTGAATACGGCGGACAACACGTTCGCCGTCTACGCCCAAAGCGACGGCGCCCCGGGCAACCAATACCACGAAAAGGGAGGTTTGAAACATTCGGACGGACGTATCTTCTTTACCGGGAATCACGGACTTACCTTTTTCAACCCGTTGACGGTATTACCGGAAAAACAGCCGCCCGCAGTTCGTCTGGAAGACTTAAAGATTATGAACCGCAGCATCCGTCCGGCACACGACAACCCGATCTTGCAGGCGAGTATCGCCTATGCCGACCATATTACGCTCAACCATCGGCAATCTTCCTTTTCTCTGGATTACGCGGGCATTGATTTTCTGTCGCCCGGAAAACTGAATTACGCCTGTAAGCTGGAAGGTTTCGACAGGGAATGGAACAGAGTAGGTAAATTCCGCCGCGCCAGTTACTCGAATCTTCCTCCCGGCAAATATACGTTTCTGGTGAAAGCCATTAACAGCGAGGGGATGGAAAGTCCGACCCCCTCCGGACTGCGAATAACCGTCCTGCCGGCGCCATGGTTTTCATGGATGGCATGGACGTCATATATCCTGATATTCATTTTTATCACGTTCCTCCTGTTCCGGCAGAGTTTCAAAATAAAAGTGAACCGGCGTTTGCTGGAAATGGAACACCGGGAAAGGGAAAGAGAAAAGGAAATAACGGAAATGAAAATGCACTTTTTTACAAACATCTCCCACGAACTGCGCACGCCGCTGACGTTGATCTCCGCGCCGCTGGAACAATTATGGGCGTTGAACATGCCGGACAAACCGAAGCGTCTTCTGGAAACGATCTCCAGGAACGTGCAAAGCATGTTGAAGCTGATCAACCAGTTGCTTGATTTCAGAAAGATGGAAACAGGCATTCTGGCGTTACAGGTACAGCCGACGGATGTAATCCTCCTCATAAAGGACATTTTGGAGGTATTTGTTTTTCCGGCGGAAAAGAAACAGATCGCCCTGTCATTTACTCCTCATGTTCCCGGATTTATGTTATGGGCAGATACGGACAAGCTGGAAAAAATATTGCACAATCTGTTGTCCAATGCATTGAAACATACGCCTGAAAAAGGAACCGTAAATGTAAGCGCTCGTGAAATGACCTGTTTGGAAGCAAGCAGGAAATATCATGATTTATCCGAAACGACCGGATATTCCTATATTGAGATCACGGTTTCCGATTCGGGGCATGGCATTCCCGAAGAGAAGATGGGAGATTTGTTTATCCGTTACCGGCAAATCGACGGTCCGTCCGGCCCGAGACCCGATTACGGAGGCAGCGGCATAGGACTGCATTATACCCGGCGTCTGGCGGAGATTCACAACGGACGAATCAAGGCGGTAAACAAACCGGAAGGCGGTATGTCCTTTTCGTTTATCCTTCCGGCAGGAGATGTGTTTCTGGAAAGCGAGAAAAAGGGGAATCCGGAATTCATCGCCTCGACCGGCGCGGAAATCATCGAACCGGAAGGAATCGGCGGGCAGAATACAAAAAAACAATATACCATACTGGTCGTGGAAGACCATGCGGAATTGATGGAATTTATCTGCAACCTGCTGTCGCCCCTGTACGAATTGTCGACCGCTTCCGATGGGGACAAGGGCTGGAACCTGGCTGAAAAAAAATCGCCCGACTTGATCATAAGCGACGTACTGATGCCCGGAATATCGGGATATCAACTCTGTGCACAAGTGAAGAACCATCCGGCGCTCAGCCATATTCCGGTGATCCTGCTTACCGCCAAAAGTGCGCTGACAGACCAGCTGGAGGGTCTTGAACAAGGAGCCGACGCGTATATCTGCAAACCTTTCCATGTGGATTTTCTGCTGTTGACCATCAAGAATCTTTTCACGGCGCGCAACCGTTTGCGTCAATATTATACCGGCCTGCAAACGGGGGAAGAAGTCCCTGCTCCCGTTCCCTTGAATCCGCATGACCGGAAATTCATGGATAAAATGATGCGACTCCTGGAGCAGGAATTATCTAATCCCCGGTTGAATGTGGATGCCGTCGGGAAAGAACTCGGATTCAGCCGCACGGCGTTTTACCGGAAAATGAAAGGGTTGACGGATATGTCGCCCATTGATTTCCTGCGCAGTTACCGTCTACGGAGAGCTGCGGAAATGATTCGCGAAAATGCGGATACGCTGTCCGATATCGCCGAAAAAACAGGATTCGGCTCATACTCCTATTTCTCGAAATCGTTCAGGAATCATTTCGGCATAAAGCCCAAGGATTACAGGAACCGGATTTGACAAAATATCAATGCGACTTTGTTCTGCAAATAGTAGGAAGAAAAGTCTCTTGGAGTATAAAAATTTAAGACAAAAAGCATAGTAGATTTTCTGTTCGGCAAATTAATATAAAGATAAGATGTATTTATTATTAGACAGATCCTAAGCAACAGTCCTGATTAAAAAAACGATAATGATTTTTTTGTTTTTTTTGAGGGATTAATCTTATTTTAATCGGTATGTTAATCGGTATGTTTTTTATTTGCAGCGAAAAAATAGAACTTTAGATATATCATGGAAATGTTATACCTTGGAATGTATTATCTATTGACCGCCTCGGTTGGATTGTTTTTTTGTTTTTTGCTTTTCGCAGGCGAACGACGAAACAGGTTAGCCGGTATAAATTACATGGGATTTAAATATGTAACGGATTGGCAATCCCGTTTTTTTACGGATTTTCGTGCCGGTATTCGTTCATCTGTAATTGACCCGGAAGAAGATATGAATATCCGGTTTGCGAAGGCGTCCATGGGAAAATGGATATTAGTCGGGGGGGGGGGGGGGGGGCCGGGGGGCGGGGCGGGGGCCGGGGGGCGGGGCGGGCTAGGGGGAGCAGGAGGAGTGGGGAAGGGGGGGGGGGGGGG
>JAIROL010000004.1 GCA_031257565.1 Tannerella sp.
TATTATTTGTTTATTTTTGCAAATATACGACTTTTTTGTTTTCTTTTCCGTCTTAAATATCGCGACATTTTCAGTTTGTGGTGCGATTTTCTATATCTCTCTTATTTTCAGCTTGTAAACTTTTATCTAGTCAGGAGTTCTGAGCCTGTTCCGCTTTCTTTGCAGCCACAACTATCAGGATCATGATAATACGCCGCAACCTACATTCGCGCTGATATTTTTTTCTGCAAGTTTAACGGAAAATGCAGCCGTTAAACCGACGTTTATTTCATCAAACTGTTCCGGAAGCAATTCGGTATGCCCCCCGACGAGGCTTATAAAGAAATATGTAATTACGGGGCAATCATACTATAAAATGAGTTGGATAGCTGAAAAGTTAATTTATTTCCGTATCTTTGCACGCTGAACAATCAAGTTTATGTTGTATATCCTTCTTAGCAATGTTTTGCTCTGTCTGTACAGGCAGGTCTTCCCATCGTCAAAATAGACAACAAAATCAACTTACTTGTTTTTATTATTAACAAGTCGCGAAATATGTTTTACAAGTATCGCGGTATAATTTTGCAAATAAAATGAAATCATTTTTCACCGGTAATCTGTTACAACCTCAGAGGAGTATGATACCTCTGAAACGTTCATTCTATCCTGATTAGTCTTCAATTTCCCTACTAAATTACATAATATAAATTAAAAAAACTGCTGATACGGCAGCTGAAAACTTATGACATTTAAAAAATTAAAAATAATTGAGCCGGCATTAAAAGCGCTGAAAGAAAAAGGATATGAACATCCTACGCCTATACAAGAACAAGCTATTCCTCCTGTTTTGGGTAATCGCGATTTATTGGGTTTAGCGCAGACAGGAACCGGCAAAACCGCAGCATTTGCAATACCTGTCATTCAACAATTATACCTGAATAAAACAACCGGCAGTAAACGTGAAATAAAAGCGCTGGTTCTTACTCCGACACGAGAATTAGCCATCCAGATAGACGAATGTTTCCACGACTATGCTAAATATACGGGTTTGCAGCATACTGTGATATTCGGAGGAGTAAATCAAAATCCTCAGGTACAGAAGCTAAAACGTGGAGTAGATATCCTGATTGCAACTCCCGGGCGACTATTGGATTTAATGAATCAGAAAATTATCAGCTTAGATTCTATCCGGCATTTCGTATTGGACGAAGCTGACCGGATGCTGGATATGGGCTTTATTCATGATATTAAACGCCTGTTACCGAAACTTCCGAAGAAAAAACAGACCCTTTTCTTTTCGGCGACTATGCCTGCCTCTATAGCGACTCTTTCCCGTTCCATTTTACTTAATCCGGTAAGGATAGAAGTTGCTCCCGTATCGTCGGTAATAGATACGATAGAACAATATATCTATTTTGTAGAAAAACCGGAGAAGAAAGACTTGCTTATCGGTTTACTCAGAAAAAACAAGACGAAGTCGGCTCTCATATTTTCCCGCACAAAGCATGGAGCCGACAAAATCGCCCGGATACTTTGTAGAGCAGGAATAGGTAGCGCGGCTATCCATGGAAATAAATCACAAAATGCCAGACAGCAAGCATTATCCGATTTCAAATCGAATCATATACAAGCGCTTATTGCAACTGATATTGCTGCCAGAGGTATTGATATCAATCAATTGGAACTGGTTATAAATTACGATCTCCCGGATGTGGCGGAAACCTATGTTCATCGCATAGGGCGGACAGGACGCGCCGGACATAGCGGTACGGCGCTCACTTTTTGCTCCAGCGAAGAATATACTATGGTCAAAGATATTCAAAAGCTAACCGGAAAAAGGTTGAGTACGGCTTCTGTTCCCGGATAAATCATAAGATAGAATTTTTCTGATATTCTTGGGGAAATATCGAAAAAACACTTACCTTTATGGTGATTTTTCCTGCAAAGTTTTAACGCACCTCGGCTTCGTCTGAAAAATCAAAGAAAAAATAAATTTTCAGAGGCGCCCTGATGTCATTTTATAACGAAGTATTGTTAATTTTTATCTCATGGACAAGCGATTGTTATTATTGTTTTTTCTTATTAACGGCGCGACTTTGGTTGCCCGGCAAACAGATTGGCGGGATTTGATCGATAAAAGGAAATTTGAAGAGGCGATTTCGCAAGTCGGTAATTTACAGGCGTCTGATTCAGCCGATTTCACGAAAATGTATCTTATCGGTCAAGCTTATGAAGGCTTGTTAAAGTATAACAAGGCCTATCAATATTACAGGCATTGTTATACGCTTGATTCTACGCGAACGGATATGCTGAATACGTTGGCGCGGATTTCCGTCAATCTGGGAAAAGTGCAAGAAGCGAACCATTATTATCAGCAAACGCTCAGATATGATAGCGTCAACTTTTATGCAAATTATCAGTTGGCGCGCCTGTATGTTTCACTTGAAAAATACTCCGACGCCCTGAAGCATTATGATTTGTTGTTGGAAAAAGACCCGGAAAATGCAGTGATATTACGCGCCATGGGGGATTGTTATATCCGGATGGATTTCATGCAGTCGGCAGCGGAATGTTATGCGAAAGCATACTGGAATAATGTGGAAAACGCGTCGTTGGCCTCGGTGTATATCAATACATTACTGAATTTGCATCTGCCGCCGTTTTTTGACAATACGGATTCGGCAATGTTTGTGTGTGACACGGCTTTGTTTTATAATCCTGAAAATAAAATATTACGGCAAAAGAAAGCGATGATCTATTATCTTAAAAGAAATTATGTAAGCGCTGATTCTGTTTATTCCTCACTTCTGGCGGATAATGACAGTTCTTATGTCACATTGAAATATTGTGGTTGTTCCCGTTATTACGCCCGTAAGTGGTATGATGCAGTGGAACCCCTTGAAAAAGCGTTTGCCCTGGATTCTACAGCTTACGACGTTTGTCTTTTGTTGGGAATTTCCATTGGGCGAACGTACGATCCCAAACAGGCGATTCTGTATTTCGATAAGGCGGAAGAACTGATGGCGCCCGACCCTTTCTGGAATGATGCGTTGACACAGTTCAGAGCGGAAATATATCTCAAAACGGATGAATGCGAAAAAGGATCAAAACTTTATTACCGACTGTGGGAGAAAGATAAAAAACAGTTTTCATGGCTATCGGAGATGCGTATATGTTATGACAGGAGAAAGCGTCAGTCAGAAATGTCCGATGAAGATAGGCAACAACTTTTATATATCGATTATTTGTATATCTCCGAAGCCTTGAAAAATCCTAAAAATGAAACTGTAAAAAATATGTATTCATATATGCGTAGTATCCTGGAACGTTATCAAGAAGAAATGTTTTTTAAAGGAGTCAACAGTTTGCCGATGATAACGCCCGATAACAAAAAGATGTTGTTTTCCGAGGAAAAGCTCAAAGAGATGCTGGCGTATTTGTCGGAAAAATGATTGATTTTTGCGGAAAATAAATAATTCTCCGATGTTGGACAGGACCTGCGAAGTTATCAGATGAAAACCGTAACGGTATTCGGGCAATGAAAATTCTATCTGACGAATCATTGGTACAAACTTTTTAGCAATGCAATTTCTTCCGCATATCCCGACAACTCATTGGGCGTTTCCAGATAAAACGGCAAATGCCTTAGTTGGGGATGATTGATAATCTTTGCAAATGTTTTCAGACCGATTGAGCCTTGACCGATTTTCTCATGCCTGTCCTTATGGCTTTGAAACGGATTTTTACTGTCATTCAAATGAATGGCATACAGCTTGTTTAAGCCGATAATCCTGTCAAAGTGATTAAGCACGCCGTCCAAATCATTGACAATATCGTAACCGGCGTCGTAAACATGGCAGGTATCCAAACAAATGCCTGTTTTATCCGTTAAATTTACTTTGTCGATAATGGAGCGGAGTTCCTCAAAACTTCGACCGATTTCGCTTCCTTTGCCTGCCATTGTCTCAAGCAAAACAGTTGTGTTTTGCTCCGGCTTCAAAATAGTATTCAAGGCATTGACGATGATCTCAATTCCCGCCTCAACGCCTTGCCCGACATGGCTTCCGGGATGAAAATTATACAGATTGCCCGGAAGATATTCCATTCGTTTGAGGTCGTCTTCCATTGTTTCGAGAGCGAACCGACGGATGCGTTCATCGGCAGCGCAAAGGTTTAACGTATAAGGCGCATGAGCAAGAAGAACGGCAAAATTATGTTGCTTTGCCAAGCTCAAAAAAGCCGCAATATCTTTTTCGTCAATCGTTTTCGCGCTTCCGCCCCGTGGATTCCGCGTAAAAAACTGAAAGACATTAGCGCCAATGTCAAGCGCATCTTTGCCCATCGCTGTAAAACCGTTAGAAACAGACAAATGACATCCTATTTTAAACATAACTGAAAATTTTGAGGTTCAAAATTACATGAAAACCTTACGATTTCCAAGCGCGTGCAATGAAAAAAAGTTTTTTTACAGAGTAAAGTTAAGGATAATTCCATTGATATTGTTGTACTTTCGTCGCATTTTTTGACTGTATTGTATGGAAAATAAAATATACCCGTCTTATGATTTCCAATACTTAAACCAGTCGATAAATGCGGAAATACCGGTCTCTATCGTCGTTTTAGGCTTATAATGTATGCATTGTTCCAGCTTACCGGTATCAGCATAAGTAACAGGCACATCGCCCGGCTGCATCGGAAACATTTCGATATTGGCTTCCCGTCCGATCGCTTTCTCAAGCGTTGAAATAAACTGCATTAATTTTACCGGTTTTGAATTGCCTATATTAAATAATTGATAAAAGGGATGTTCTGCATTATTTCCGGAAGCTTTCCCTATTATATTCACAATCCCGTCTACAATATCATCAACATAAGTAAAATCCCGGGACATTTTACCGTTATTAAAAACATGGATCGGCCTGTCAGCCATAATAGCTTCGGCAAACAGCATGGGCGCCATATCCGGACGCCCCCATGGGCCATAAACCGTAAATAAACGCACTCCGGTAGTAGGAAGCCTGAACAAATGACTATACGAATGGGCTAATAACTCATCACTCTTCTTCGTTGCAGCATATATACTCACCGGATAATTCGTATCATCATCTTCGGAAAAAGGCGTTTTATTGCTAACTCCGTAAACCGAGGAGCTGGAAGCATAAACTAAGTGTTTTATTCCGAAATGACGGCAACATTCCAGGATATTGGTAAAACCGACTATATTCGACTGAATATAGGCATGAGGATTCTCAATTGAGTAACGAACCCCTGCCTGTGCGGCCATGTTAACGACAACATCAAAAGAATATCTTCTGAAAATTTCACTTAATGCGGCATAGTCCGATATGTCTGTCCGGTAAAATACGTAATTATGATACTTGACGCTTTTAACAGGCCGATCTGTCCCAATATCAGCCTTAGCGATCCCGCTCCGTTCCAAACGGGCATATTTCAGGTTTATATCATAATAATCATTGATATTATCGATACCGATTATTTCGGAATCTTTAAACTTCGCCAGCCTTTCAACCAAATGAAACCCAATAAATCCGGCGCTACCTGTTACCAATATCTTCATATTTATTTTTCTTCCTAAAAAATT
>JAIROL010000005.1 GCA_031257565.1 Tannerella sp.
TGTTTTCAAATGTTTCCTCATATAAAATTAGAGATGATTTTAAAAAATCGTTAGAAAATATTCTTTCGATTCTTCCGGAAATCATTAGTGTTGGCGTTTCTGACGATGAATGTGTTTATATTTATTTTGAGAAAGACAATAAATCTGTCTATTTCGATTTGTTTTTTGAACCGGAACAAAAGACAGAGGCGTCAATAACTGTTTTTGAAAATAAAGTATCCAAACTTTCTTTCACAGATTATCTGGATAACTCTATTCATAAAATTAGAAATGAATTTATTACGGAAAAATGAATTATCCTGCTAAACTTCTGCCGCAATCTAATTACAAAAAAATAGAATGGTCAGATGATTTACATCCGTTGTTTTTATTGCGCCACGCCCCAACACAGGATTTATTAGATGATACCAACAAATTAAAAGAGGAATATATTACAAAACAAACAGACCATTTAAGAGACTTATCTACAAATCTTTTAGGCGAATTTTCAATTGAAGACAATAAGAGAGAATGCGCGATAACTAAAACTCCTTATTTTAGCAAATTAGACTCAATACACTACAAAAGATAAGTAAAAAGTGGATTTGATATAGAGCTATCCCGAACAGTAGAAGTTGTTACTTTTTTTTTCTCCCTGAATCGCTGAATAAATAGAATTTATTTTGTATTGCTTTCGGCAAGCGCTATCTTTGTCGCTTAAAAAATCATAAATTATAAAGCAGTGACAAAGACAAAGTATATTTTCGTAACGGGAGGCGTTGTATCTTCTCTGGGTAAGGGTATTATATCCTCCTCACTGGGAAAGTTGCTTCAGGCGCGCGGTTACAGGGTAACGATACAGAAGTTTGATCCGTATATAAATGTGGATCCGGGAACTTTAAACCCTTATGAACATGGGGAGTGTTTTGTAACGGTAGACGGACATGAGGCGGATCTTGATCTTGGGCATTACGAGCGTTTTCTGAATATTCCGACAACGCGGGCCAATAATATAACCACAGGCCGCATCTACCAGAGCGTGATAGAAAAGGAACGACATGGCGACTATCTGGGTAAAACCGTTCAGGTTATTCCACATATTACGGATGAAATAAAACGTAATGTGAAGCTTCTCGGGACAAAAGAAAAGTTTGACTTTGTCATTACCGAAATCGGCGGAACGGTTGGCGATATCGAGTCGCTTCCTTATATTGAAAGCGTACGTCAATTGAAATGGGAACTTGGAAAAGATTGTTTATGCGTGCATCTGACCTATGTGCCTTTCATTGCCGCCGCTAAAGAATATAAGACCAAACCGACGCAGCACTCCGTTAAACAGTTGCAGGAGCTTGGCGTTCAGCCGGATATACTTGTGCTTCGTACGGAACATGAGTTAAATACGCCGATTCTCCACAAAGTGGCTTTGTTCTGTAATGTCTTAAAAGAGGCTGTTATTCAATCGGTCGATGTGCCTACGATATACGAAGTTCCCTTGATGCTTCAACGCCAGAAGATGGATGAGATTTTGCTGGAAAAAGCAGGTTTGCCTGTCGGAACGACTCCGGAAATGAAGCAATGGAACGATTTTTTATATCGTAAAAGCAAGGCCTCCAAAGAAGTAAAGATCGCTATAGTCGGTAAATACGTTGAATTACAGGACGCTTATAAGTCGATAGAGGAATCGTTACTGATATCGTCTATTTATAACGACAGAAAACTTGATTTGCATCTTGTTCATTCGGAGAAGATTCATGAGGGTAATGCGGAAAGTCTGCTGAAAGAGATGGATGGCGTCGTTATTGCTCCGGGATTCGGGCAGCGTGGTATAGACGGTAAGTTTGCCGCCCTGAAATACGTGCGCGAAAATGATAAACCCTGTCTGGGAATATGTCTGGGTATGCAGTGTATGGTAATAGAATATGCTCGTAATGTGATCGGACTGGAGGGCGCTAATTCCACCGAGATGGAAATCAAAGCGCCTTATAAAGTGATAGACATTATGGAAGAACAGAAGAATATTACGAATATGGGCGGAACGATGCGTCTGGGCGCCTATGACTGTATATTGAGAAAAGGGTCGAAAGTATTCGAAGCCTATGGCAAATCCCATATACAGGAGCGCCATCGTCATCGTTATGAATTTAACAATGAGTTCAAAAAACAGATTGAAAGCGCGGGCATGAAGTGCGTGGGAGAAAATCCGGAAACAAGTCTGGTGGAAGTGGTGGAAGTTCCTTCTTTGAAATGGTATGTGGGAGTGCAATATCATCCCGAATACAGTTGTACCGTAGTGAGCCCGAGCTCATTGTTTGTAAGTTTCATTAAAGCGGCAATAAGCCGCTAACTATTAGTCGCTAATTATAAATAACAAAGAAAAGAATGGATAAAAATACAATCACAGGTTTTGCTTTAATAGGGTTAGTTTTAATCGGTTTTACCTGGCTGAATCGTCCGTCAAAAGAACAGATGGAGGCGCAGCGCCGCTACAGAGATTCTGTCGCCGTGGCGCAACGTGAAATGCAACAGGCGGCTGTGCCGGAACAGGCAAATGAAGAAGTCGCGACCGGCGACGTAGCTTTAGACGAACTCCCCGATACGGTTCGTCAGGCCAAATTGCAGAATAATTTCGGCGCATTCGCTTCGGTCGCAACCGGTGCGGAAGAATTAATAACGCTTGAAAATAATAATGTCGAGATAAAAATAAACAGCAGGGGAGGGTACGTCTGTTATGCCCGCGTAAAAGACTATGTTACCTATGAGAAAGAACCCTTAGTCCTGTTTGAAGGCGACGATTCAAAGTTTAACGTTACGTTTGTCACGACAACAAACCGTGTCGTAAATACGTCGGACCTGTATTTTACCCCGATAAAAAACGTATCGCAAAATTCTGTTACAATGCGTCTGAATGTAGGCGACGACGGTGTTGTGGAGTTTGTATATACCCTGAATCCGGACGACTATATGCTTCATTTTACGATCCGGACAAGCGGATTGAACGGCGTTCTTGCACATTCGACGAATGCACTGGATATACAATGGAGCCAGAAAATGCGGATACAGGAAAAGGGACGTAAATTGGAAAACCAGTATACCGGATTGTATTACAAGTATCTGGCGGACGATGTAGAACATTTCGGAGAATCGAAAGATGAGGATAAACAGGTCTCCAATCGTTTGAAATGGATTGGCTATAAGAATAAATATTTTACGTCGGCGCTTATAGCGGACGACTCTTTTGCGGCAACCGTCCTTTCGACTAAACAAAGTGCGACCGATGCGGATTATTTGAAAGAGTTCCGTACGACAACGGCTGTGTCATTTAATATAACAAAGAGCGAATCTATCGGATTTCGTTATTTCTTTGGGCCGAACAGATACAAGTTGCTGCGTTCGTATGATAAAGGAGTAGACGGGGATAATCAGTTAGATCTCGATAATCTGGTTCCGATGGGTTATAAATGGGTACGTCCGATAAATAAGTTTTTTATCCTGCCTGTCTTTGATTTTCTTGGAAGATTTATGTCCGACTACGGGCTTATTATATTGCTTCTTACGCTGGCGGTCAAGTTGGTTCTATTTCCGCTTACCTATAAGTCATACATGTCGCAGGCAAGGATGCGCGTTTTGCGTCCGCAGGTGGAGGAGCTAAAACTGAAATACCCCAAGAAAGAACAGGCCATGGAACTCCAGCGGGCAACGATGGCATTATACAGCAGCGCCGGCGCAAGTCCGTTGAGCGGGTGTCTGCCGATGTTGCTTCAGATGCCGATCCTTATTGCATTATACTGGTTGTTCCCGACGACAATCGAGCTTCGCCAGCAGGGATTCCTCTGGGCGGAAGATCTTTCGACCTATGATGCGGTCATATCATGGGATTTCGATATTCCGCTTATCAGTGCGTTCCTGGGAAACCATATAAGCCTGTTCTGCTTGCTGATGACGATCGTAAACATTGTCTATACAAAGGTAAATATGAGTATGACGAATACCGGCCAGCAACAGATGCCGGGAATGAATATGATGATGTATCTCATGCCGTTCATGTTTTTCTTTATGTTTAATCAGAACTCGGCCGGACTTAGTTATTATTTTCTTGTTTCCACATTGATTACGATCGCGCAAACGATGATATTCCGCTTTGCCGTTAATGAAGATAAATTATTGGCAAAATTAGAGGCCAACAAGAAGAAACCTAAAAAGAAATCCGGCTTTATGCAACGTCTGGAAGAAGCGCAGCGCGCGCAACAGGAACAGATGCGTAAACAACAGAAAGGACGCGAGAAACGGCAGTATTCCGGTAAAAGGTAGCGTAAGAAGGAGCTGTCAATAAATAAATATATCAAATTATATTTGTAACAAATTATCATATAGCAAATTAATATAAAGATAAGATGTATTTATTATTAGACAGCTCCGAACGGAATTGTTTTAAAAGCAAAATGTTTCGGCAATTATACTTTGCTCGGGATAAACTTGCGAGATAAAAAGCAGAAAGCAGAACGCAAATAAGAACCACAGGGCGGTTTGTAACGCTATCATCCGACGGCTTCACGCTTTCCCGCTTTCTGCTTTCTGCTTTCTGCCGACATATCACAAAACCATGCCGCGTGCAGTATAAAAACGGCTGTCGTTCGATGGTCGCTGTTTTTTGTTGTTATTACAAGCTTTCCGTGAACGGAAATATTCCAGCGCTTTTTCCATATCTTCGGGCGTATCGATTCCTGTTGTTTCCTGATCGGTTACGGCAACTTTTATCTTGTATCCGTTTTGGAGCCAGCGCAATTGTTCGAGGCTTTCGGCTATTTCAAGCGTTGACG
The DNA here is from genome assembly GCA_031257565.1 of Tannerella sp. GTDB lineage: Bacteria > Bacteroidota > Bacteroidia > Bacteroidales > Tannerellaceae > Tannerella. Next base: position 4,797 of record JAIROL010000005.1, read on the forward strand.
GAGGCAATGCGGTTATCTCTTTTAAGACGTCGGAACGATAAGCATACAGCCCGATGTGCTTGTAAAACGGATGCGCCTTTAGCCATCCGGTATATTTCTCTCCACGAATGTAAGGAATGACGGAACGGCTGAAGTACAGCGCTTCGCTATAATTGTTGAGAACAACTTTGGGCGTATTGGGATTAAATAAAGTTTGTTCGAAATCTCCGTTTTTATCAAAGGGTTTGACTAATGTCGCTATCTGCGTATCCGTTTGGGAAAAACAATTTTTTAACAGTTCTATCTGCTCCGGTTGAATGAACGGTTCGTCGCCCTGTATGTTGATTATGACGTCAAAGCCGTTGCCGACCTTTTGAAATGCTTCGTAACAACGATCTGTTCCGCTTCGATGCTCTTCGGATGTGAGAATCGCATGGCCCCCGAATTTCTTAACGGTTTCGCATATATGTTCGTCGTCGGTGGCGACATACAATTGATCGACCGTCGACCCGACTTGTTCGTAAACGCGTTGTATCATCGGTTTACCCTCCATATCCGCCAGCGGCTTGCCGGGAAAACGTGTGGAGGCGTAGCGTGCCGGGATTATTCCAAGAAATTTCATGTGTACATTTTTTAATTTTTAACATTTCGGTAACATAGAACTCACAGCATGTTCATAACTCTTTGGCGCAAGCCGTTTTTTTAACGCTTCGCTAAAAGACCGTTGGTTGCATGTTCGTTTCATGCGTACATTATTTTACCCTCTCAATCCGACGAAGATGAAGAAGGGGCGTTCTATTTTATCATCTCAAATCTTGTGTACGGAACGAGCGCTTTCGGGATGCGTATACCATCCGGGGTCTGGTTGTTTTCGAGTATAGCGGCTACTATGCGCGGTAAGGCAAGCGCGCTTCCGTTAAGCGTATGACATAATTGCGTTTTTTTATTCTCGTCGCGGTAACGGCATTTGAGGCGATTGGCCTGATAGTTTTCGTAGTTTGATACTGAACTGACCTCCAGCCACCGCTTCTGTGCAGCCGAAAATACTTCAAAGTCGAATGTGAGAGATGAAGTAAAGCTCATGTCTCCACCGCAAAGACGCAGAATGCGCCACGGTAACTCAAGCTTATCGACAAGCGTTACAACATAGTCGACCATTTCCTGTAAAGACTGGTAGGAATGCTCCGGCGTATCGATACGCACGATTTCGACCTTATCGAACTGATGCAGACGGTTTAATCCGCGTACATCTTTGCCATATGAGCCGGCTTCACGACGGAAGCATGCCGAATAGGCCGTATTTTTTACCGGCAAAGACGCCTTATCGAGGATGACGTCGCGGTACATGTTGGTTACCGGCACTTCAGCTGTCGGTATAAGGTATAAATCATCGAGTCCGCAGTGATACATTTGTCCTTCTTTATCCGGCAATTGCCCTGTTCCATAGCCGGAATCGGAATTAATTACGTAGGGAGGTTGTATTTCAAGATATCCCGCTTCGCGTGCATTATCCAGAAAGAAATCAATCAATGCGCGTTGCAGACGAGCCCCGTATCCCAGGTATACGGGAAAGCCCGCTCCCGTTATTTTGACGCCCAGTTCGAAATCAACGAGGTTGTATTTTTTGGCAAGATCCCAGTGTGGGAGCGCATCTTCAGATAATGCAGGAATTGTTCCTCCCATTTTTTCGCATACATTATCTTCTGCGCTTTTACCTTCCGGGACGGAACTGTGAGGCAGGTTTGGTATCAGTACCAATATTTCGCGAATCTTTTTTTCAGCGTCTTCTTTTGTCTCGTTCAATTTTTTGCTGATCTCTTTCAATTCGGAAACCTTTGCTTTTGCGACTTCGGCTTCATCCTTTTTACCTTCTTTCATCAGCGCGCCAATCTGCTTCGAGACGCCGTTTATCTCTGCCAGGTTAGCATCCAATTCAGACTGCGTATGGCGTCGCGTAACGTCCAACGCGATAGCATTGTCTATGTATTCAGTTGCGTTGAAGCGTTTGACTGCCAGACGGCGTATCACTTCATCCCGATTTTCCGTAATCGTTTTGATAGTAAGCATTGTTTTCTAAGTTTTAGTTTTGAAGTGCAAAGATAGCGCAAGCCGAGAGCAATACAAAATAAGTCTTGCTTATTTTTATTGCCGAGGCGCCGCCTATCTTCATTTTTTTGAATAAAGATAGCGCAAGCCGAGAGCAATACAAAATAAGTCTTGCATATTTTTATTGCCGAGGCGCCGCCTATCTTCATTTTCTTGAATAAAGATAGCGCAAGCCGAGAGCAATACAAAATAAGTCTTGCTTATTTTTATTGCCGAGGCGCCGCCTATCTTCATTTTTTTGAATAAAGATAGCGCAAGCCGAGAGAAATGCAAAACAAATTTATTTGTTTTCATTGCCGAAACCAAGCTATCGTCCGTTTTTAGGCACGCGAAATAAACAAGATATGACAGTTTTATCAAAGGAAATCCGGCAAGGAAAACTCTGCGGGATTTTCCGTTACAGGTTATTAATTTCACGTCTCTTAATAAAAAATAATTGTTTTTTCTATCTTTTTACTCTTCCTCCGGTAATCCATGTGCGGACATAATAGGGTTCGGACAGACTGCTGATTATTACGCCATTCGAAGCGCTTGAATGGATAAATTTCCCATTTTTAAGATAGACGCCGACATGGGTAGGGGTCTTGGGACTACCGGATCCCGGGGTTTTGAAAAAGACAAGATCTCCTTCCCGAAGATTTTTGCGATTGATAGGAGCGCAGTTTTTGCGAAGCATGCCTGCTGAATTGCGTTCAAGTCCGATTCCGTAAACCTGTCTGTACAGGATGGAGACTAATCCGGAGCAGTCAACCCCCTTTTTCGAATTTCCGCCGCTACGGTATTTAACTCCCAGCCAACCGCGGCATGCATCATATAATGCTATATTATCCGCTTGTGTCAGACGTAAACCGATTTTCTTAGATAATCGCGATAGGGTCCGATTATCGTATTTTGTATGGGGTCTGCTCTGTTTGCGCGCAGTACACGAAACAATGCTCAATACTGCAATGCAGATAAAGAATATGTTTATTACTTTTTTCATATATGTTTGCAAAGATAATGCAAGAAAATGAAGACAGGCGGCGTTTCGGCAATAAAAATAAGCAAACTTATTTTGTATTGCTCTCAACAAGCGCTACCTTTGCCAAAAATAAAGATAATTATCGGAGGTAAGAGATAGCAAGGTGAATGGAAAAATAGAATTGTTGGAAAAAATTAATATTCCGGCTGATTTAAGGAGGCTTCCTCAGGAAGATCTGGAGGGAGTGTGCGCTGAATTAAGGCAGTTTATTATCGACATACTATCCCGTAATCCGGGTCACCTTGGCGCGAGTCTTGGAACGGTAGAACTCACTGTGGCGCTCCATTATGTATTTAACACTCCATTCGACCGTATTGTGTGGGACGTCGGGCATCAGGCCTACGGACATAAGATCCTGACCGGTCGGCGGGAGCGTTTTAATACGCTTCGGCATTTGGGTGGGATAAGCGGGTTCCCGAATCCGGGAGAGAGCGAATATGATGCTTTTATTGCCGGACATGCTTCCAACTCAATATCTGCAGCGTTAGGTATTTCAACCGCATCCGAATTGCAGAATGATGCTGATCGACACGTGGTTGCTGTCATAGGCGACGGCGCCATGACGGGAGGACTTGCTTTTGAAGGACTTAACAATGCGTCAAATAATCCGAATAACCTCCTTATCATCCTGAATGATAATGACATGGCAATTGATCAGAATGTCGGCGGGATAAGCCGTTATCTGGTCGATATCACAACAAGCCAGACATATAACAAGATGCGGTATGATTTGTACCGTATGATGCGTAAAATGAACCTGATCACGGAAGACAGGCGCGAGAATATACTTCGTTTCAATAACAGCCTGAAAGCGTTGATCTCAAAGCAACATAATCTTTTCGAAGGATTCAGTATAAGGTATTTTGGCCCGGTAGACGGACATGATGTGATGGATCTTGTGCAAAAGCTGAATGATATCAAAGAGATGAAAGGCCCTAAGCTGCTTCATATAAAAACGCAGAAAGGAAAAGGGTTTAAGCCGGCTGAAGATTCGGCTACCGAGTGGCATGCCCCTGGAAAGTTTGATAAGGAAACAGGAAAGCGTATCTTTTCAGTCGATCTGAATCAACCTCAGTTATATCAGGATGTGTTCGGACATACGCTGGTTGAACTTGCGGAACGGGATAAGAGGGTGGTCGGCGTGACGCCTGCAATGCCTACAGGATGTTCCATGTGTTTTATGATGAAACGATTTCCGGAGCGTGCGTTTGACGTCGGAATTGCTGAAGGACATGCTGTCACATTCTCCGCAGGACTGGCAAAGGAAGGTATGATACCCTTCTGTAATATCTATTCGTCTTTTATGCAAAGAGCTTATGACGAGGTTATTCATGATGCGGCATTGCAAAAGTTACATATCGTGTTTTGCTTGGACAGGGCCGGACTCGTAGGCGAAGACGGAGCGACCCATCAGGGAGTATTCGATCTGGCCTATATGCGTCCTGTTCCTAATCTGACAATTGTCTCCCCGATAAACGAGGTTGATCTGCGGAACCTGATGTATACCGGCTATCAGGATGATGCAGGAACGTTTGTGATCCGTTATCCACGGGGCAAAGGAGAGTTATACGACTGGCAACAGCCGTTGCAGATACTCCCTGTGGGTAAAGGACGCAAACTGCGCGAGGGTAAGGATGTTGCCGTATTATCGATCGGACCTATCGGGAATGAAGTGAAGAAAGCAATTGAAATGATTGTGGAAGACAGCCCTTCGGTTGCACATTACGATATGATTTATCTCAAACCGATAGATGAAGATATATTGCATGAAGTGGGTGAACGTTTTAAAAACATTATCACTGTTGAGAACGGAGTGCGTAGCGGCGGATTAGGCGGCGCCATCGCCGAATTTATGACGGAAAACGGATATACCCCGAAAATAAAACGAATTGGCGTTCCGGATAAATTTATCGAACACGGAACGATCCCGGAGCTTTTCAAGATCTGTGAAATGGATGTGGAAAGCATCTTTAGATCGATTAACAACATATCCCTGGTATAAAAAATGAAAATATTAATCGCAGGCGCGGGAGAGGTAGGCGCTCATCTGGCTAAGATGTTGTCGAAAGAAAAGCATGATATCATCCTGATGGATTCGGATGAAAGCAAACTTGCGTTTACGCGTTCCGGAATGGAAATACTGCCTTTCACCGGTAATCCTACTTCGCTCGGCGATCTTGAAGACGCCGGTATTGGCCGGATGGATTTGTTTATCAGCGTGACGCCGGAAGAGACTACCAATATAACGGCTTGTATGCTGGCTTCCAAGATGGGCGCTGGAAAAACGTTTGCACGTATCAATAATTATGAATATCTGCTGCCGAAAAACAAAGAATTTTTTCAAAGCATCGGGATCGATTCGATGATCTACCCGGAAATGCTGGCAGCTAAAGAAATAGTGTCGGCAATAAAACGCCCGTGGACCCGTCAATACTGGGAATTGCAGGGAGGATTGATTCTCATGGGAGTAAAGGTTCGCGAGAATGCTCCGATAGTCAATAAATATCTTACGGAATTGGCGGAAAACAGCAGTAAATTATACCATGTCGTCGCTATTAAAAGAGGAACCGAGACAATTATACCGCGTGGTTCCGATTGTATCCTTGCAGGAGATATCGTATTTTTTACTTCCGATAAAAATCATATAAATGAAATACGGAAGCAGGCCGGAAAGAATGAACCGGAAGTCAAAAAAATCCTGATTATGGGAGGAAGTCGTATTGCCGTTCGTACATCCCAGTACCTGCCCGGTAATATTCATATTAAAATAATCGAAGCTTCTAAGGAAAAAAGTATCCGGCTGTCTGAAATGATTTCGGGCAATGTCCTGGTAATAAACGGAGACGCCCGCGATACCGACCTGCTTATACAGGAGAGTATACAGGATTCGCAAGCTTTTATTGCGCTTACGGAGAATTCGAGTACAAATATTCTCGCGTGCCTTGCCGCAAAACGTTTTGGCGTGACGAAAACAATTGCGCAGGTTGAAAATATAGATTATATATCGATGGCCGAGAGGCTGGATATCGGTTCTGTAATTAATAAAAAGCTTATTGCGGCAAGTCATATCTATCAGTTCTTGCTTGACGCCGACGTCTCGAATGTCAAATGTCTGGCGTTTGCCAATGCCGACGTCGCAGAACTTACGGCGCGCCCCGATTCCAAAATAACAAAACGAAAAGTGAAAGATCTGCATTTGCCGAAAGATATGACGCTTGGGGGGCTTATACGTAACGGGAATCCAAAGATGATTGACGGAGAAACGCAGATACAGGCGCATGATCAGGTGGTTGTGTTTTGTCTTGATTCTGCAATACGGAAATTGGAGGATTATTTTAAATAACGAAACGATCTGTCTGCCGGAGTAAAAATGAAGATAAACATCTTATATATAGTAAAAACATTAGGCTCCATATTGATTTTGGAGACTGTTTTTATGTTGATGGCCTCCTTTATGGCTTTATTGTATGGCGAATCAGATATAATACCGATGTTTGTGTCGTCCGGTATTATGTGTTTTGCAGGGTTGCTCTTTTTTTTTACGGGATATAAGGCGAATGAATATCTGGCGGGAAGGCGTGAAGGAATGCTTACGGTGACGTTGACCTGGTTACTTTTGTCGTTTTTTGGAATGTTGCCTTTTTATATTGGAGGTTATATCGATCAGTTTGCTGATGCATATCTGGAAACAATGTCGGGATTTACGACAACGGGAGCGACTGTACTGGCTGATATAGAATCGCTTCCGCATGGCGTATTGTTCTGGCGAAGCCTTCTTCAATGGCAAGGAGGTATTGGAATGGTTGTTTTCACCGTAGCTTTGCTTCCAATGTTCGGAGGGAGCGCTTCGCAATTATATGATGCAGAGGTTACAGGTTTCTCACATGATCGGTTTCGTCCACGTGTAACGCAAGTGGCTAAAAGACTTTCAAGCGTTTATATTTTTCTTACTTTATTGTTCACCCTGTTATTATGGGCCGGTCCGATGAACTTCTATGATGCATTGAATCATGCTATGGCCGGTATATCGACCGGAGGATATTCGACAAAAAATGAAAGTATTGCATACTGGGATTCTGCGTATGTGGAATATGTGATGATGTTTTGCATGTGTATTGGAGGAATGAAACTGCCTCTTTTTTTCTTTGCCCTGAAGGGTGACTTCAGACAATTTCGAAATGATGAAGAGACGCGCTGGTATTTACTTTTTATAGTCGCTTTCATTGTAATAACAGTTGCATGGCTTTTTTATAACGGATATGAAACCGGCGTGGATGACGTTGAAAATACAATCCGTAAAGGCGCTTTTCAGGTCATTTCTTTAGCTACGACGACCGGCTATGTTACGTCGGATTTTATATCGTGGGGACAATTTTATTGGTTGATAGCGCTGTTTCTTATGATTATATGCGGATGTGGAGGTTCAACGAGCGGCGGCCTTAAAATGGGACGCGCCCTGATTCTTGTAAAAAATATGTATAATGAATTCCGGAAACAGACACATCCTGCAGCAATATTGCCTGTACGCGTAAATGGGCGGGTCATTTCACAGGATGTTATTCACAGAGTTCAGATTTTTTTACTGGTTTATATATTGCTTATAGGATTCAACTGGATGTTCCTGTTGCTGAACGGACTGAACTTTGAAGAGGCATTAGGTATGGCCGTTGCCACGATCAGTAATGCGGGACTGTCTCTCGGCTCGCTTGGAGACGGAAATCTGCACAATTTATCTGCCGTATCGAAATGGTGTATTTCCTTTTTGATGATGGTCGGGCGTCTTGAAGTATTCACGGTGTTGACAATATTACTTCCCGGATTCTGGAAGCGTTGATTATATCTGTTGTACGATATTACAGGCGCTACGGTTAATTTTTTGCAAAAAAATATACGCTTTTGTCTTTTTTTCCGTTATATCTTGGTATAAGTGTCTAAAAACGAAAAAAATGATCGAGTATATAAAAGGTGAAATAGAAGAGCTATCGCCGACGCAACTAACAATGGAATGTAACGGAATAGGTTACGGACTGAACATATCACTCACGACATACGGCGCTTTCAACGGACAGAAAAAAGGAAAAATATATGTATATGAAGTGATCCGTGAGGATGCGCATCTTTTGTACGGTTTTGCTACCCGCGAGGAGCGGGAACTATTTCTTTTACTTACCTCCGTATCGGGCGTCGGGCCTAACACTGCCCGTATGATACTTTCATCCTTGCCTCCTGCAGAACTTATCAATGTCATTGCTTCGGGTGATGATGCGAGTCTTACGTCTGTTAAAGGAATCGGAAGTAAAACGGCTCAGCGTATCGTTGTTGATCTGAGAAATAAAGTGAAACAGGTGGAAAGCATGGATGAAACCGGCAAATTAACGCCGGGAGTTCGTTCGAAAACCGCAGAGGGCGCTGTTGCTGCACTGATAATGCTTGGTTTTCAGAAAACGACGTCGCAAAAAGCGGTCGATTCACTACTTAAAAAATCGCCGTCCGCAAGTGTGGAACAAGTCATCAAGGATGCGCTAAAGATGCTCTGATTAAGATTTCAGGCAGCAGGGAAAAGTTTTAATGAAACGGAGAATAATATATATTACAATTATTATTGCATGTGTGTCCGGGATATTCGTGATGAACGCCGGATATTCGGCGTCGCTTACCGATCTGCCTGTCCCGGGTATATTTTCTCCGGAAAATGTCATGCTGGACGATACGGTCGTAAAACCCCGTATTCCCGTAAAAAAAACAGTTCCGGAAGAATATGACGACCTGAAACATAACTCTGCATCCGACCTCAGGGATCCGGATAATCTTAAAACGGAAGTGGAATATGATCTTAATTCGGGGAACTACCTGATACGCTCAAGGATAGGTGATTTAGATCTGGGCACGCCTTTGCGCATGACTCCCGAAGAATATCAGAATTACAGTCTTAAGCAGTCATTAAGCCAATACTTTCAGGATAGAAACCGGACGGCGCTGGATAGCGCAGGTATTGCCGGAAGAGGAGGGGGGAATCAGTTTAACCTGATGGATTTGCAGCTTGATCTTGGAGGCGCGGATAAATTATTTGGTCCCGGAGGAGTACGCCTCAGGTCACAGGGAACGATCGGGCTTGATCTGGGCCTTAAAACGAGTAAAACGAAAAATCCTTCACTCCCGGAAAAGTCGCGCAACCGTACGTTTTTCAACTTCGATACGAATGTACAAATGAATATGCATGCCTCCGTAGGTACAAGGATTAATTTCGATCTGAATTATAATACCGAGGCGTCTTTCGGTTTTGACGCTACAAAACTGAAACTGGCGTATGCCGGAGAGGAAGACGAGATCATAAAATCTTTGGAAGGGGGGAATGTCAGTTTATCGACAAACAATTCACTGATACGTGGCGGGTCTGCATTGTTTGGCGTTAAAACAGACCTGCAATTTGGTAAACTACGCGTTAAGGCGCTTCTTGCCCAACAGGAATCCGATTCGAGATCTGTTTCTGCAAAAGGAGGTTCCCAGATGACGGAGTTTGAAATAACGGCTGACAATTACGACGATAACCGCCACTATTTCCTGGCCTATTATTTTCGTGATAATTATGACAAGGCGATGTCTACATTGCCTTATATTTCATCTCCTGTTTCTATTAATCGCGTTGAAGCGTGGGTAACCAATAAGATCAGTTCTACAGGGCAAACCCGCAATATTGTGGCGTTTTCGGATCTGGGAGAATATGAGCATATAAGCAATCCGGCCTTCGTTCCTTCCGGAGGAGCGAATGTTCCTTATAATGAAGCGAACACATTGTACAGGACAATTGTTGATAATTATTCGGGCGCACGTGAAATAAGCTCTGTTACACAAACGCTGGAAGGTTTTTTAGAAGGAGGAAGAGACTATGAAAAAGTGGAAAGCGCCCGTATGCTGTCTTCTTCGGAATATACGTTTAATGCACAACTCGGCTATATTTCCCTCAATTCAAAACTCCAAACGGACGAGGCGTTAGCCGTCGCTTTTGAGTATACATACAACGGGAATGTGTACCAAGTTGGCGAGTTTTCGAGTGATAAGACGGAAAATACAAACCAGTGTTTATATCTTAAAGTTTTGAAAGGAACATCATTATCCCCTTCCATGCCGTTCTGGGATCTGATGATGAAGAATATATACTTTCTGAATGCATATTCAATACAGAAAACAAAATTCAGGCTTGATATCGTTTACCAGAGCGATACGGCCGGAACTTACGTATATACGATTCCCGAAGGAAATATAAAAGACCGGACATTACTGAAAGTGATGGGTCTTGACCGTCTGAACTCTAATAATGAAGTGACGCCGGAAGGAAACGGCGACGGATTTTTCGATTATGTGGAAGGTTATACAATCGTTTCCGGTAACGGACGGATTGTCTTTCCGGTAGTGGAGCCTTTCGGCAAGCATTTATGGGAGAAAATAGGAAATGATGAAATAGCGGACAAATATGTTTATCAGGAGTTGTATGATTCTACCCTGACAATAGCCAAACAGATTGCAGAGAAGAATAAATTCCTTTTGCGCGGACAATATACCGGTTCGGCGTCCAATGTAATACAGGTTGGCGCCTCGAATGTAGCGAGAGGTTCTGTTGTAGTGAGGGCCAACGGTATCATACTGACGGAGAATGTAGATTATATCGTTAACTATAGTTCGGGTACCGTGACTATTCTGAATGAAAATCTTATATCCGGTAATGCCTCAATCAATGTTTCGCTCGAAAATCAATCTACTTTCAGTACGCAACGAAAAACGATGTTCGGCGCGGATCTGAATTATGAATTTTCCAAGAATTTCAATATGGGCGCGACCATTATGCATTTGTCTGAAATGCCGTTAACAACGAAAACAACGCTAGGCGATGAATCGGTTAAGAATACGCTGTGGGGGGTTAATCTTGATTATAAAGGTCAAAGCCAGTGGCTGACAAATATGTTCGATAAATTACCGTTATTGTCGCTTACGCAGCCAAGTAGTTTTTCCGTTAATGCCGAATTTGCACATCTGATTGCCGGACATTATCAGAATAAATACACCGGGGAGTATTCGTATCTGGATGATTTTGAATCGACACAGAGCGAGATTGACCTGTTGAACCCATATTTCTGGCACCTGGCAAGTACTCCTTATGATAATAATAAAATAACGGAAATGTTTTCGGAAGCCGGTCTTGTCAATAATGTCGATTATGGTAAAAACCGCGCTTTGCTGGCCTGGTATTATGTTGATGGAATATTTACCCGTAAGAACTCATCGTCGAGACCTTCCTATATGACGAATGATGACATTTCCAATCATTACGTCAGAGCTGTCCAGTCAAAAGAATTATTTCCCGACAGGGATCTCGGAACTACTGACTACAATTATCTGAATGTCCTGAATCTGGCCTATTATCCGAATGAGCGTGGACCTTATAACCTGGACGCCGACGATATTAACAGCGACGGTTCTCTGATGTATCCGGAAAAACGCTGGGGAGGTATCATGCGAAGTCTTGATCAGACGGATTTCGAAATGGCAAATATTCAGTACATCGAATTTTGGATAATGGACCCTTTTATTTACGATAGCGAGCATTCCAAAGGTGGCGACCTGTATTTCAATCTTGGTGAAATATCAGAAGATATCCTGAAAGATGAAAAGAAATTTTTTGAAAACGGATTACCTGTAGATGGCGATATGTCGCAGGTTGACACGACAGTGTGGGGGAAAGCGCCGAAACAGCAAAGTACTGTTTATGCATTTGACAATACGACGGGAACGCGAAGACTTCAGGATGTCGGATTTAACGGACTTTTGTCTGAAGAAGAAAGAAGCAGAAACGGTTCATTTCCTGCTTATGATGAATTTCTGGATAAACTGGAACGTAAATTGCCTCAGGAGATAATCCGGCAAATGCAGAGTGATCCGCTTTCACCGTTTAACGACCCTGCTACCGATAATTACCATTACTTCCGGGGTTCCGATTATGACAGGGCACAGGCGGATATCCTTACCCGATATAAACATTATAACGGAGTGGAAGGTAATTCGGCGGATTCAGGCGATACTCAGGAGTCTTATAGTACGTCTGCAACCATGGACCCGGATGTTGAAGATTTTAACAAAGATAATACGCTGAACGAAAATGAAAAGTATTATCAGTATAAAGTATCCATTCGTCCCGAAGATATGGAGGTTGGAATGAATTATATTGTAGATAAACGGACTTCAAATGTAAGATTACTTAATGGAAAGACGGAGTCGGCGACATGGTATCAGTTCAAAATTCCGATAAAAGAATATAGTCATAAAGTAGGAACAATATCCGATTTCAGCTCTATTCGTTTCATGCGTACTTTTATGACCGGTTTTGAAAAGACGGCTATCTTGCGTTTCGGTAAATTTTCTCTGGTGCGTGGCGAATGGCGTCCGTATGAGCAGGCGTTGTATAAATCCGATGCGGTTCCCTCCGTCAATGGCTCTTTATCTGTTTCGACCGTAAATATAGAGGAAAACAGCGACCGTCAGCCGATAAATTATATGCTTCCGCCGGGAGTTTCACGTATAACGGATCCCAGTCAGCCACAGCTGCGTCAGCAGAACGAACAATCATTGTCTTTGAAAGTTGAAAACCTTGCTTCTCAGGACGCCCGTGCAGTATATAAAAAAACGAGCTATGATTTGCGTCGTTATAAGAGAATTCAACTCTTTGTGCATGCCGAAAAACCGGTTGATGATGTTTCAAACCTTGAAAACGGAGATTTTTCGATTTTTATGCGTCTGGGTTCGGATTATAAAAATAATTATTATGAATATGAAATTCCATTGAATCTGACGTCTTTCGGCAGTACGCAGAGAGACGAAGTATGGCCTTCGGATAATATGTTTAACTTCACGCTGGAGACGTTTACAGATCTGAAACTGGAGCGTAACCGCGCTAAAAGTAATGGCGAAGGGGTAACATACGGCGCTCTTTACTCGAAATATGATCCGGATAATACCCGTAATACGATAAGTATTGTCGGTAATCCTGCTCTTTCTGAAGTACAGGTCATCATGATCGGTATACGCAATAATTCGAAAGATGCAAAAAGTGCGGAAGTCTGGATCAATGAGTTGCGCGTTACGGATTTTGATGAATCGGGAGGATGGGCTGCAAATACAAATATGAATCTTGCCATATCCGATTTTGCAACAGTCAATGCAACCGGTAATATCGAGACGGCAGGGTTCGGCGGACTGGAACAATCCATATCGGAGCGAAGCATCGAGGATTATAAGCAGTTTAGTATTGCGGCAACAGTTCAAATGGGGAAGTTCTTCCCTGAAAAAGTAAGAGTATCCCTTCCATTATATTATGCATATTCGAAAGAAGTGACGTCGCCTCAGTATAATCCGTTGGATCAGGACCTTCTTCTTAAAGAAGCGATAGATAACGAACCGACAAAAGCGAGGAAAGACTCTATACGCAGTTTCTCTAATGATGTTCTGACAACGAAAGCGCTTGCTCTCAATAATGTACGCCTGGATGTGAGAAGTAAAAAGCCGATGCCTTATGATCCGGCTAATCTTTCAATGGGCTACGCTTCAAATGTTGAAAAAAGAACGAATCCTGAAACAGCGTATGAAACGACAAAGAATTATCAGGGTAATCTGGGATATTCTTATTCGCCGTATATAAAACCGTTGAAACCCTTTGGTAAAGTCAAGGAGCATGGCGGGTATACAAAATATATAAAGCAATTTGCATTTTATTATTTGCCTTCGTCAATAAGTATACAGAATACGATTACGCGTAATTATTATGAAATACAGTTACGCGACCTTAATAATGCGAGTAGCGCAGGTCAGATCCCGGTATCTTTCAGTCAGAACTTTTACTGGGACAGAGCCTTTAATATCCGTTGGAATCCGTTGAGTAATTTTTCTATGAGTCTTAATTCCGGAACAAATGCACGAATAGAAGAAGGTTATTTGCAGGTAAATAAAGATCTGAATCGTGCGGATTATGAAAGATGGAAAGATACCGTAATGAAAAGTATTGCGGACCTCGGAACGCCATTGCTGTATGACCAGAGTTTTACGGCTACGTATACTCCTCCATTTCAACAAATACCGGCGCTCGACTGGGTAACAGGCGCCGTTTCCTATAAAGCGACATACAATTGGGAAAGAGGTTCTTATGTCGGCGAAAAAACAATCGTCGGAAACGCTATAAAAAATCAACGTGTAATTGATATACAGGGAGGTTTTAACCTGACGTCGCTTTATAATAAGAATGATTTTCTGAAAAAAATAAACCAGAAAAGTAGCGCTAATAAAAACGCAACCAAACCTAAATCTACCCGGGATAGGAATCGTAGAAAACCGCTGGAAATGGAGATCGTCCTGAGCCCTGACAGCGGGGTTATCGTGCAGCACAACATGTTGACAAAAAAGGTTCTTATTAATGCGCGACTTGCTGACGACAGCGCCAAAAAGTATAAAGTATCATATAAGGCTCTTGATTTTGCACGCGTGCGTATTACAAACAGAGACACGGTAAGTCTTAAGTTATCGATACGCCCTGCTCCGCCAAGAGAGGAAAACTTCTCCTATAAGCTTGCGGAGTATAGCGCACGTACGTTGATGATGATCCGTCGCATGAATATACAATATTCGTTAACTGACGGAATGTATTTACCCGGATTTATGCCGGAAATCGGAAACTGGTTCGGTCAAAGTTCCACAGCAACCGGACGCGCTCCGGGATGGGGATTCGCCTTTGGCGACGTGCGGCGGTCATTTATAGATGAAGCCGCAGATAAGAGGTGGCTTGTTTATAATGAAGATAATATTACTCCGGCAATGATCAGCGCATCCGAAATGCTGACAGGTACAGCCCTGATAGAACCGTTGCCCGGCTTGAAAATAGATCTTAATGCGAATTATCTGAACTCGCGCGATACGGAAATACAATATATGTATGCCGGAATGCCTGAAACCAGAGGCGGAACTTTCTCAATGACAACGATAGGACTTGGCGGATTCTTTTCCGGTTCGGGAGATGCGCGTAAAAGCTATCAATCCGACGTGTTTCAGAAAATGCTTGATAACAGAAATGTTATAGCATCGCGTATACAAAACAGATATATCGGCGCTCCCTATCCGGATGCGGGATTTATTTCCGGGACCGATTATAAAAATACGGAATACAGTCCGAATAACGGAAAGGTAGAACTTAATTCCGGCGATGTGCTTATCCCCTCGTTTATTGCCGCTTATATGAATAAAGATCCTGAAAAGGCGGGGCTTACGGCGTTTCCGTCATTGAGCAGTTTGTTGCCAAACTGGAATGTTACCTATGACGGTTTGATGCAATTGCCTTTTATAAGCCGGCGCTTTAGAAGTATGTCATTGTCGCACAGGTATAATTGCGTATATAACGTTGGAGGCTATAATTCTTATCTGAATTGGGTTCACGCAGGTATAGGCGGAGATCTTGGTTATGTCCGCAATACTGAAACCGGCGCGCCGACGCCTTCGATGGGTTACGAAATAGCGTCGGTGACGCTGACCGAATCATTTAATCCGTTGTTGGGTATCGATGCTACATTCCTTAACAACGTGACCGCCGGAGCCAAGTATGCGAGAGGTCGCACAATAAATCTTAATGTCACAGCCTATCAATTGGTAGAAGCATTTACGAACGACATTACAATAAGCCTCGGATATAAATATGCGGAATTTAATAAGATCCTCAAGATGAGGAAAAAAGGAGACTTTAATAATGATCTCACGGTACGTATGGATTATACCCGCCGTAAAGCCCTCGCGCTTGTCCGCAAACTGGAAGACGGGTATACGCAGCCTACGCAGGGCGCCATTTCCCAGACGATGCAGTTTTCTGCAGATTATGCATTCAGTAGAAAGGTCACATTACGTGCATTTTATGATCTTCAGATGAACGAACCTTTAGTCTCAAGCTCCTCTTACCCTACTTCAAACTCCAATTACGGAGTCAGTATCCAGATCTCGCTCAATGAATAAAAATAAGCAACCTGCGTTTTAACCGCTTTATAATGGCCATATATGCCTAACTAATCATAAACAAAGCAAGATATTTGGCCAAGTCGGAATTATTTCTTATTTTTGTGAACCGGACATTGAAAATAATCCAATGAATAGTTCTCGAAATAGCGATTTGATTTTGTCGGTTTTTAGCGACGCACGGAGCGTGTTCTCGCTAAACGATATCGCTATGCTTATCGGAGAGAGTGATTTTAAGAAGCTAAACGAACGGTTGAATTACTATGTTTGCAAGGGGAAGTTGCTCCGTCCACGAAAAGGTATTTATGTAAAATCCGGCTACAATCCGGAAGAGTTAGTCTGTACGCTTTACACTCCGTCTTATATTTCGCTGGAATATGTGTTGCAGAAAGCGGGCGTTGTTTTCCAATATGATGAACGGATAACGGCTGTCAGCTATTTAAGCCGGAGTGTAGATATAGAAGGCCGCACCTGCGCCTATCGAAAAATCAAAGGCGAAATACTTATCGTCACACAAGGCATAAATCAAACCGGTAATGTAAATATGGCCACGCCCGAACGCGCCTTTTTGGATATCATGTATCTAAATGCAACATACTATTTCGACAACCTGAATCCCCTTGATAAGAATTTAATAACTAAACTTTTGCCGATATATAATTCTAAAACGCTTACGGTAAGGGTAAAAAAACTACTCGCAAATGGTTAGCATCAACAAACATAAATTTTTCCTGACACAGATACTCAAAGACGTCTATTCTGATATCGAGTTGGCAAATTGTCTCGGCTTCAAAGGTGGCACGGCAATGATGTTTTTTTATGATTTGCCCCGTTTTTCGGTCGATTTGGATTTCAATCTACTTGACTTGGCAAAAGAAAAAACGGCGTATGGAAAGGTACGAAAAATTCTGTTGAAATACGGTCGGATATTCGACGAAGCAATAAAGTTCTACGGTCCGGTTATTGTACTGGATTACGGCGTCGGCGAACGGAAATTGAAAACAGAAATATCCAACCGGCAGTGGAATAACCATTACGAAATAAAAAATCTACTGGGTATCAATATGCAGGTAATGATTGCTCCGGATATGTTTGCTCATAAACTCTGTGCTTTACTCGACCGGAGAGAGGTAACAAATCGTGATATATTCGATAGTTGGTTCTTCATGCAGAAACAAACGCCGATAAACAAAGAGATTGTTGAAACCCGTACGGGAATGTCACTGGCTGATTATATACAGAAATGTATTGACTACTTTGAAAGCATGAGTGACCGGGGTCTGTTAAACGGTTTGGGCGAGTTAACGGATGAGGATATGAAGAAATTTGTCCGTGTAAAACTACGGACAGAAACCTTATCTCTGCTTAGGTTCTATAAAGAATTTCCGATTATCGCACAGGATGTTTGAAAATTTAAACAGGCTCGTTTCCGGATTATAGGGATTTGAAAAGCAGAGTGGAAAGCGATATTTGTGATGAATTGTAAATGAATATAATAATGAAAATGCTTTAGAATATTATTGTATACTTTCCACCGCTTTTCAAATCGACCTTCACAGGCCAATATAACCCTCAATTAGAACTTTTATGATGCAAATATAGTTTGTTTTTTATATGTAGCCTCTATATGTGATTATACAAATCCGGTAAAAATACCATACAAGGTTATACAAAATGAATAATTAAATGCTCAATCCGATACAAAGTATATGATAATTGTTGTTAATAAGGGGTTTCTAATTGTTCCTGCAATGCGGCGTTATTGATAAAAGAAAGGAAGAACTATCGGTGAAACAAAAATAATCCGGATTATTTTGTATTGCCTTTGGCTTGCATTATCTTTGCCGATTACTATGGAAGATTTTAATGAAGATATTCAAAGCGCCTGTGGTATATTGAAAAAAGGCGGTATTATTTTATATCCCACTGATACAATATGGGGTATTGGTTGTGATGCGACGAATGAAGAAGCTGTTCAACGTGTTTTTAATCTCAAACGACGGGCGGATCATAAAGCCATGCTGGTTCTGATCGATTCGCCTGCAAAACTAAATACATATGTATCAGAGGTCCCTGATATGGCATGGGGCCTGACGGAGTTAACGGAAAAACCTCTTACAATTATTTATCCGGGAGGTAAAAATCTGGCCCATAGCCTGCTTGGAGAAGATCATAGTATTGGTATTCGTATTACAAACGAACTATTTTCACAAAAATTATGCGAGCGATTTCGCAAACCTCTTGTTTCTACTTCTGCAAATATAAGCGAACGCCCTTCGCCCTCTTCATTTGACGAAATCTCCGAAGAAGTGAAACGTGGAGTGGACTATATTGTGCGATATCGCCGGAATGAAAAAGTCAAGAGTAAGCCGTCAGGAATCATACGTTTAGGCATAGACAACTCTATACAGATCGTCAGAAAGTAATGATGGATAAACGCAGGCAAAGAGTTAAGTATATATTGACGGATTTTATAACGGTTTCCGTTACATGGCTGTTGTTTAATCTGATGCGTTTCTCGGAAGTTGCACAATATGAGTTTAGTTCTTTGTCAAGCTATTTATTAAATGATCGGGCGTTGGAAGGACAGATTCTGATACCGTTTTTCTGGTTAGTTATTTACTTCTTTTCCGGATATTATAATAAACCTTTTGGAAAGTCGCGCATAGGCGAACTGTTTTCTACATTTATTGTAGTGATGACAGGCTCTGTCACGATATTTTTTATCGTCATACTGAATGATTTGCCCCGATCATTTCATGTGTACTATAAATTATTTTTCAGTCTTTGCGGGATACAATTCTTTCTGACCTATGCGGGCAGGGCTTTTATTACAAATCATGCATTAAGAAAATTATGGTCCCATGAATGGTTTGAAAATATACTCGTCATAGGAACCGGAGAGAGCGCCTTGAAAACTCGTGAAGATTTATGCGAATCGGGTTATCATATTATCGGATTTGTCGGAGAAAAAGAGACGCCGGTATCGCCCTCTGTCGATTCCCGGGAAATACTTGGGACAACGGATGATATACCGGAGATACTTATGAATAATAAAGTGGATGAAATTGTTATTGCCGTCGAAGGTAAGGATGTGGTGCAGTTACTTTATAATCTGTATCAGTACAGGCTCCCGGTAAAAGTGCTGGCAGCTAAGAATCATTTTCTTTCCAAGGCGAAAGTGAATACAATACATGGTATTCCTTTTATTGATATAACGGAAAATAATTTTTCCGATGCAGAAAAAAATATAAAATGGTTATTTGATAAATTAATCTCTTTTTGTGTACTGATCTTGTTATCTCCTTTGTATTTATGCATATCCGTAAGAGTGAAAATGAATTCCGCAGGTCCTGTTTTTTTTAAACAGGAACGTATCGGTTACAGAGGGAAGCCCTTTATTATTTATAAATTTCGCACGATGTTCGACGAATCATCCGGACACGGTCCCCTCTTGACGGCAAGAGACGATAAGCGCGTTACATCGTTCGGGAAATTTCTTCGCAAATACCGACTGGATGAAATTCCTCAGTTCTGGAATGTATTGAAGGGCGATATGTCTCTTGTAGGGCCGCGACCGGAACAGCGTTATTATATAAAGCAGATTGTAC
This sequence comes from Tannerella sp., assembly GCA_031257565.1. Lineage (GTDB taxonomy): Bacteria > Bacteroidota > Bacteroidia > Bacteroidales > Tannerellaceae > Tannerella. The sequence goes on from JAIROL010000005.1 coordinate 24,549, forward strand.
AAAAGGCGCCGTATTACTATTTGCTCCATAACGTACGTCCGGGCATAACATCATGGGGAATGGTTAAATACGGGTATGCGGAGACTGTTGATAAAATGATAGAAAGGCTTGATTACGATATTCTTTATTATGAGAATATGTCGCTGGTTCTGGATATTAAAATATTAATCTATACTGTAAAAATAGTATTTACCGGAAAAGGAGTGTAGGAAGGAAATGACGGAGGAGAAAAAAGGAAAATTTTATAAGTTTCTGTTGTGGCGGCAAAAATATATAAAAGAGCGTACATTCGTGTTGATAATCAGCTTTTTTGTAGGGATAGGCTCGGCTGTGGCGGCCATTGTGCTGAAAAATACGATTCATTTTATCCAGCATTTGTTGACCTCTAACTTGCAGGAAGGGGCAAACTACTGGTTACTGATCTATCCCGTTATAGGAATTTTGCTGGCCGGATTGTTTGTTAAGTATGTTGTGCGCGATGATATAAGTCATGGCGTTACAAAAATACTTTTTGCGATATCTCAGCGTAAGAGCCGTATAAAGCCGCATAACATGTGGTCTTCTTTGGCGGCTAGTTCCGTCACGATCGGATTTGGCGGCTCTGTAGGAGCTGAGGCTCCTATTGTTCTGACCGGAGCGGCAATAGGCTCTAATCTTGGCAGGGCGTTTCGTCTTGAACAGAAGACCCTGATGTTGCTTGTCGGTTGTGGCGCTGCAGGCGCTGTCGCCGGCATTTTTAAGGCTCCTATTGCAGGACTTGTTTTTGTGATCGAAGTACTGATGCTCGATCTTACAATGACCTCTGTCCTGCCGCTGCTGATATCGTCGGTTACGGCTGCTACGATGTCATATATTTTTACCGGTACGGAAGCGATGTTTAAATTTTCTCAGACGGAGGCTTTTCTTATTGATCGTATTCCCTATGTGCTTCTTCTCGGGATTTTCTGCGGACTTGTTTCTTTGTATTTTACGAGAGCCATGATCAAGGTGGAAGGTTTGTATCGTAAACTGAAACATTACTGGCAGAAGTTCCTTGTCGGAACTGTCATTCTGAGTGTGCTGATATTTCTTTTACCTCCCCTTTACGGCGAAGGATATGATACGATAGGCTCTCTTCTGGCCGGACAGTTTTCACATCTTATGGATCAAAGTCCGTTTAATATGGCGAGTGATAGTTATTGGTCCATCATTATTTTTCTGGGATTGATCCTCCTTACGAAAGTTTTTGCGTCAAGTGCGACGAACAGCGGAGGCGGTTGCGGCGGCATTTTTGCTCCCAGTCTTTATCTGGGCTGTATTGCCGGATTTATTTTTGCTCATGCCTCCAATTATTTTGAGATTTCGGCTCCGTTATCTGAAAAGAATTTTGCTCTAATGGGTATGGCTGGAGTCATGTCGGGGGTCATGCATGCACCCCTGACGGGAGTGTTCCTGATTGCGGAACTTACGGGCGGATATGACTTGTTTTTACCTTTAATGATCGTTTCTATCAGTTCGTATGCTACGATAGTTTCATTTGAACCTCATAGTATTTACTCCATGCGTCTTGCTCAAAAGGGCGAATTGATGACGCATCATAAGGACCAGGCAGTGCTTACGTTATTGAAAATGGAAAATATTATAGAAACGGATTTCGTCAAAGTAAGTCCCAAAATGTCGCTTGGCGATATAGTGAAGAAGGCGATAGCGCAGAGTTCGCGTAGCGTATTCCCGGTAGTGGAGGATAACGGCAAACTGATCGGGATTATTCTGGTTGATAATATACGGAATATCATGTTTCGTCCTGAGCTATATGAACGTTTTTATGTCTCTCGTTTTATGGTTTCTCCTCCCGCTAAAATAGTCAACAATATGCCAATGGAAAAAATAATGAAAATTTTTGACGATACAAAGGCCTGGAATCTTCCTGTAATAGATGAGGAAGGGCATTATCTGGGGTTTGTTTCAAAATCGAAGATCTTCAATGCATACCGCGAAGTGCTTGTCGATACTTTTTCAGGAGATTGAACTTTTTTTTACATAAGCATTGTTTCTCACGTCAATGTCAAATAGTTTCTCGAACCAGACGCAGGCTACGGTATATCGACCGATTCCATAATCCAAATGAAACCCATCTATGGTAAAATTGTCGCCAATATAACTGGTTCTCCCATTCTGAATTGCCGTCCCGGAAGGAATGATAATATCGATACTTTCTACTTCCGAAATCTGTTTTGCTACATCTACAATAGCTCTGTACATTTTCATCCGGTCTCTGTCATATTTGGCAAAATGGTCGTGAGTAGAATTTTCCGCGTATGCCCAAGTTTGGTGCAAAATAAATTGGGCATTGCTAATTATGTATAGATTTCCGTTAAATGTTACATTGATTGTCAATCTGTTATATCACAAAAAAGGCTCAATATCCATATTAAATCAGCAATGCCAAATATTTTATTGGTTATATATCCAAAGCTCCCTGATTCGCCGTTAACGGCCAGCCGGGATTTTGATATACAGGCGATTGAGAGATATCATTATTCTCGGTTGTATTCATGAAGTTTTGGATGGCAATTGGCGATAAGTAATGCGCCATTGTCCATTTGTATCCTTCCAATACCAGTGATCTTGATAAAATCTCATAAGGTCGTAAGTATACGCCAAGGTCCGGAGATGAAACGTTCGACCTGTCATTGTTTAATCCGTAAATAAGGATTGAACCTCCGTTCACGCCGGTATTATACCAGTCTTTCATCGGCCCCCAAATTTTGAATCCTTCTATATGATAAGGCGTTGTAATCATCTGATCCATGGATCGCCATCTTTTCAAGTCGGAATAGCGCAACCCTTCCGCCATCAATTCGCACCGCCGTTCGCGACGGATATTATACAAAGTTGCATCTATCAGTTTATCTCCCGAATAAGCGCCCCAGTCATTCGGTTTTTCCTTTTGCATGTCAGTGGCCGCAATTGTTTTGTTAAAATCAGCGTCGGTCTTTGCTCTGTTACGAATGGTCCGCCAGTATTCCTGCGCCTTAGCGTCCAACGCGCCACTCTTTTCATAACAAGCTTCCATATAGTTAAGATAGGCTTCGACAGCTCTGAAAACCGGCAATCCTGTATATCCCGAACTGTTACCACATTGATTGCCATAAAAAGAGGCGCCTTTACGGATAGAGTATCCGGTAACATACCTTCTCCCATAGTCGGAATGAGTAATAGCAGGTATCGGTTCTATGGGCGTGGCATGCGTTCCTTCAGGCGAATCCCAGATAACGTTGATTTGTCCCGGTTCTTTCAAGAACAACCAAAGGCGGCCATCCCGATTTTTCCTTACGTCGGCAATATAATCATCATCTTCATATCCGGAACCGGCAGCATATATTGGTAATCCGTTGGCCATTAGGAAACCATCGACTAAACCGCGCGTCATTCCGTTCCCAAAAGCTGCTTCCTGCATTCCAATCGGGACATTATGGATGATACCCAGCTCTTTGTTATATTGACGCCATAAAAGAATTTCATCAAAACCGGACAAATCTACCACACTATAGACGTCGTAATATGGATTCGATACATCCGCTTCCGTTTGCTGGAGGATACCATTGTTTTCAACCAATGGAATATTGTCGGCTACTGCTTGCGCCGCTTCCATCGCCTGTGTCAGAAAAAATTCAATTTCATTATCAATACTTCCCGATGGAAATTGATACGAAGCATTATAGTCTTTATTCTTGCCTGGCCATCCTTGACCATTCGGAACAAACGGGGTATCCTTGAAATATTTCAGCCAGGTAGCTTCAAACAAGGCTTCGCGAGATTTTACCAACTGAGCGCAATAAGAAGAAATACGCAGATTTTTACCATCGGGCGATACAGGTTTAAGTAGCATTATTGCCGAATCGAGATCGGAAAGAATAAACCTTGCAACTTCATTGCGCGGATAACGTTTACCGGCTTCAATCAACGGTTCTTTTTGATCGGGAAGAACATACCGGATGATAGGAAAATCGCCAAATTCCTGACGCTTTTTTGCATATTCAAACGCCCGGAGGAAATACATTTCTCCGATGTAATGCCTGATGTTGTCGGCATTCCCTAAAATCCGGTTTTCTTTCCATGCCGGAATAACCCGGTCCAGGAAATAATTGACCCAACTTGCGGTGATCAGCTTGTATCCTCCTGATTTTTAGCCTGCACTTTTTTTTCGATATCCGCCTTGGGCACTACGGATTTTTTTCGGATGAAAGGTGCGTACCTGTAGCGGAGA